>NZ_JBEOZN010000041.1:0-50426 GCF_040298085.1 Streptosporangium sp. NPDC001681
CAGGCCGTTCATGCCGGAGATGCCCATCCGGGCGTACGCCTGCGCGTCGGTCCAGCCGTTGGCCGCCTTCAGCGCGTTCTTCAGGCCCTCGGAGGAACTGACCGTGGCGTTGTAGATGTTCGAGGCGCCGAAGTTGAACGGCATGATCGTGTAGTTGTCGATCGGCACGGCCAGCGCCTTGGCCTGGTTGATCAGGCGGATACCGGCCGCGCTCGGGCCGCCGGTCCCGGTGCCGAAGGTGACGGCGATCTTGACGTTGGGGTTGTTCTGCTTGACGATCTTCAGGCCGTTGAGGATGCGGTCCTGGACGGTGTAGTTCTCGAACTCATCGCTGTTCTCGATGTCGAAGTCGACGACCGCCGGGCCGACCGCGTTGATGACCTGCTGCACCGCTCCCGCGTAGGCGGCCGGGGTGGAGCAGTTCGGGCCGAGCTTGTTGCCCGACCAGCCGCCGAAGGAGACCTGGACGCTGCCGCCCGCGGCCTTGATCTGGTTGATCGCGGTCTGGTCGGCGCCGCCGGTCAGCGGCCTGGAGCCGTCCCAGCGCGGGGTGCAGCCGCCGCCGGACAGGATGAACGCCATGGTGAAGGACTTCACGCCGGTGGCACTCATGACCGTCGCGGGGTTCGGCGGGTTGCCCCAGCCCATGTAGAGGTACGGAGCTCCGGCCATCTTGCCCGGGGGAGTCGTGGGAGGGGGACCGCCGTCGCTCGGGGCGGTCCACTTCTGGTTGGCGTTGCCGCTGCACTCCCAGATCTGCAGGCGGGTGCCGTTGGCGCTGGACTGACCGGTGGCGTCCAGGCACTTGTTGGCGGCGGGGTTCACCAGGTCGTTCGCGGCGCTGTAGACCCACTGCTGGGCCGCGGTGCCGTTGCAGTCGTAGAGCTGGATCTGCGTTCCGTTGGCGGTGCCGGCGGCGGTGACGTCCAGGCACTTGCCCAGCGCCCTGATGGTGCCGTCGCCGTTACGGGTCCACTGCTGGGCGGCGGTGCCGTTGCAGTCGTAGAGCTGGATCGCGGTGCCGTTGGCGCTGCTGGCGCCGGCGACGTCGACGCACTTGCCGCCGATGCCGGTGATCTGCCCGGTGGCGGCGGCGGCCGGTGACGCGACCGTCACACCGGCGAGGGCGAGGGCGACGACGGTGAGCATCCCGCCGAGGGTGGTCGGGAGCGGCGTGCGACGGCGCCGGGGAGGCGACTGTCTGGCGGCCATACGCGGATTTCCTTCCGTCTTGGGGGGCGTGCGGGGGGCCGGACATGACGAGCGTGCTTTTGCGAATGGCCGTACGCGACCCGGTGGGCCTGACGTGTGGCGGCGCGCCGCTCGGCGTGCCCTGAGGTCCTGCCGCGACGGATACGGCAGGGGGAGGCGAGATCTTGCCCGGAAGGGGAGCGGTCGGCGCGCCTCGCATCCGCCAACGCCCCGCGTTGGAGAGAGCGAGTCATGGGGGGTCCCTTCAAGGCAAGGTCTCGCTTGCCCGGGACCTTAGGTCAGACTTCGTTCTCCAGTCAATACAAGAGGTAAAAAAAGCCGCACAGTCCGGCTCGCCCGCCCGTGCGAAACGCTGTGATCTGTGCGGAGGCGCGAGACGGCGACCTGCGGATGGGACCGTTCCAGGGGGTGGTCCCTGTCAGAGGGGTCCGTCAGAACGCCAGCGATCCGCTGACGGCGCGCGCGGGGATCGTGCGGCGTCGGCGGCCCGTTCGCGGAGGCCACCGGGCCTGTCCCCGTCGTGGTTCCGTGCGGCACCGGCGGCCTCCTGCCCGGAAGCCGCCGGCGCCGAGGGTTTCTCACCCGCCGTCCGGATCATCCGGTACGGATCAGGGGCGACCGCCGGAGCCGTCGAGCCCGGCGCGGCGCAGGGCGTCGGCCATCGCGCCGCTCGGCGCGTTACGCTGCCGGCCCCCGCGGTCCTGCCGCTGCCGGTCGCCGCGTCCTTGCCCGCCGCCTTGCCCGCCGCCTTGCCTGCCGCCGTCGCCTTGGCGCTGACCGCCACCGCCCTGCTGGTCGCGCTGGTCGCGCGGTCCTCGCGGGCCGGACGGCTTGACGTCGTCGTCCAGGCGCAGGGTGAGCGAGATGCGCTTGCGGGGGATGTCGACGTCGAGCACCTTCACCCTGACGATGTCACCGGGCTTGACCACCTCGCGCGGGTCCTTGACGAAGTTGTGCGACAGCGCCGACACGTGCACCAGGCCGTCCTGGTGCACGCCGACGTCGACGAAGGCGCCGAAGGCCGCCACGTTGGTGACCACGCCCTCCAGCAGCATGCCGGGGGTGAGGTCGGAGAGCTTCTCCACGCCCTCCTTGAAGGTCGCCGTCTTGAAGGCCGGGCGCGGGTCACGGCCCGGCTTCTCCAACTCGGAGAGGATGTCGGTGACGGTCGGCAGCCCGAAGGTGTCGTCCACGAACTCCGCCGGGCGCAGGGCCCGCAGCACCGTACCGTTGCCGATCAGGGTGGTGATGTCACCGCCGGTGCTCTGCAGGATGCGCCGCACCACCGGGTAGGACTCCGGGTGCACGCTGGAGGTGTCGAGCGGGTCGTCGCCGCCGCGGATGCGCAGGAAGCCCGCGCACTGCTCGAAGGCCTTCGGGCCGAGCCTGGCCACGTCCTTCAGCGCCTTGCGGGAACGGAACGGGCCGTTGGCGTCGCGATGCTGGACGATGTTCTCGGCGAGCCCGGAGCCGATGCCCGACACCCGGGTGAGCAGCGGTGCCGAGGCGGTGTTGACGTCGACGCCGACCGCGTTCACGCAGTCCTCCACCACCGCGTCGAGGGAGCGGGAGAGCTTGGTCTCGGCGAGGTCGTGCTGGTACTGGCCGACGCCGATCGACTTGGGGTCGATCTTGACCAGTTCGGCCAGCGGGTCCTGGAGTCGCCGGGCGATCGACACGGCGCCGCGCAGCGACACGTCCATGCCGGGCAGCTCCTGCGAGGCGAACGCCGAGGCGGAGTAGACCGAGGCCCCGGCCTCCGACACCACGACCTTGGTCAGCCCGGGGACCAGCTTCACCAGCTCGCCCGCGAGCTTGTCGGTCTCGCGCGAGGCGGTGCCGTTGCCGATGGAGACGAGTTCCACGCCGTACTTCTTCGCCAGCGCGGCGAGGGTGGCCAGCGACTGGTCCCACTGGCGGCGCGGTTCGTGGGGGTAGATCGTGTCGGTGGCCAGCACCTTGCCGGTCGCGTCAACCACCGCGACCTTCACGCCGGTGCGCAGCCCCGGGTCCAGCCCCATGGTCGCGCGGCTCCCCGCGGGCGCGGCGAGCAGCAGGTCGCGCAGGTTCGCGGCGAACACCCGGACCGCCTCCTCCTCGGCGGCCTGCCACATGCGCGTCCGCAGGTCGATGCCGAGGTGGACGAGGATGCGGGTGCGCCAGGCCCAGCGGACCGTGTCGGCCAGCCACGCGTCGGCGGGCCTGCCCCGGTCGGCGATGCCGAAGCGGTGCGCGACGCGGCCCTCGTAGGTGCCGGTGGGCTCCGGCTCCGGCTCCAGGGTGAGGGTGAGGACCTCCTCCTTCTCCCCCCGGAACATCGCCAGGATCCGGTGCGAGGGCAGCTTGGTGAACGGCTCGGCGAAGTCGAAGTAGTCGGAGAACTTGGCGCCCTCCGCCTCCTTGCCCTCGCGGACCGCGGCGACCAGGCGCCCCTTCGTCCACATCCGCTCGCGCAGCTCGCCGACCAGGTCGGCGTCCTCGCCGAACCGCTCGACCAGGATCGCGCGGGCACCGTCAAGCGCGGCGGCGGCGTCGGCCACCCCCTCGCCGACGAACGCCTCCGCCGCGGCCCGCGGGTCGACCGACGGGTCCGCCAGCAGGCCGTCGGCGAGCGGTTCGAGCCCCGCCTCCCTGGCGATCTGCGCCTTGGTCCGCCGCTTGGGCTTGTAGGGAAGGTAGATGTCCTCCAGGCGGGCCTTGGAATCGGCCGCCATGATCTGTGCCCGCAGGGCGTCGTCGAGCTTGCCCTGGCCTTCGATCGATTCCAGGATCGCGGTGCGCCGCTCCTCCAGCTCTCGCAGATAGCGCAGCCTCTCCTCCAGAGTGCGCAGCTGCGTGTCGTCGAGCATCTCGGTGGCTTCCTTGCGGTAGCGGGCGATGAACGGCACGGTGGCGCCGCCGTCGAGCAGGTCCACCGCCGCCTGCACCTGTCGCTCGCGCACACCCAGCTCTTCGGCGATCCGCTGATGAATAGACGTGGTCACGATCTCTCTTCCTTCTTGATGGCGGTCCCAAGCTACCGCCTCACCTCCCCGGCGGGTCGGAGAGCCGGAGGCGGGAATCACGCGGGAGCCGGAAAAGAACCGCGCACCACGTCGGTGTCCAGCCGCGCGCGGAGCTCCAGGGTGAGGTCACACGGACCCCCGGCACACCGCGGTGCCGGTGCCGCTGAGGTGGAGCCCGCCGCCGGTGATCCGCGCACCGCCGCCCAGCGCGAGGGGCATGGCGAGGGAGCCGATCGCCACCGGTTCGAGGACCGGGTGGGGACGCTCGCGGACGCGTTCGGCCTCAGCCGACCGGGAACGGGCGCCCGCCTCGGGGTGCCGCTAACCGCAGGTGATCTCGGTGAAGGTCGGGGGGGTGGCGGCGGCTCCCACGAAGCCGATGTCGGTGGCGGTCGCTCCCGGCCGCAGCGGCGGCCTGTCGCCCAAGGCGTGGATCATCGCGACGGGGCCGCTCTGCATGTGGGTGCCGTTCCACGCCTGGGTGAGGGTCGCCCCCTGCGGCAGCATCCACTGGATGTACCAGCCGCCCAGCGGCTGCTCACCGTCGTTGGTGATCGTCGCGGCGCCTCGGTAGCCGCCGGGCCACGACTCCACCAGGGTGACCGTCGCCCGGCACTTCGCCGCGGCCGGGAGCGCGGCCGGGGTGTCTCGCTGGACGGCCGGGGAAGGCGGTGGCGCCGAGGTGGTCTGAGGGGGGAGCGGGGAGGGGAGGTGCGCCGCGGTGTGCCCGCCCTCCGGTGCCCGGCCTGCGCAGGCCACCGCGATCAGGGCCACCGCCGCGCCGAGCGAGACGAGACCCAGCAGTTGCGCGATCTTCGTGGTGGGCGGCACGGGAATCCCTTCCGCGAGGACACGGGCCCGGTACGGACACGGCGGGGTGAGACGGGGAAACGCGCGTGGTCCCGCCGGCGCCCGTCGGGCACCGGCGGGACCACGTCCCGTTATGGGCTGGTACAGGTGACGGTCGGGGAGCCGCTGGTGCCCGAGGCGGTGAACCCGAAGGTGGTCGAGCCTCCGGCCGCTATCGTCCGGTTCCAGTCGGCGTTCTTGGCCGTGACCGCGGACCCCGATGTGGTGTACGTGCCGTTCCACAGGCTGTTTATGGCACTGCCGCTGCCGAGCGTCCACTTCGCGGTCCAGCCGTTGATGGCGGCGGAACCCGGGTTGCTCACGGTCACCTCGGCCTGGAAGCCGCCCGACCAGGAGTTGATGGTCTTGTAGGAGGCGGTGCACGACCCGCCGGGGCCGGGCGTCGGCGTCACGGTCGGCGTCACGGTCGGTGTCGGGCTGGGGGTCGGGTTGGTGCCCGGCCGACCCACGCCGGTCACCTCGCCGTTGCCACCGTCGAAGACCACGTCGGAGCAGTTGTAGAACGTCTCGGCCGAGTCGGAGCGCTTCCACACCGAGTAGATGATGTGGCGGCCCGTCTTGTTCGAGGGCAGCGTGGCGTTCCAGTAGTAGTGGGCGTCGTTGGTACCCGGTGAGCCGACGCTCTGCGGGTGGTCGGCCGTGTGGAAGGGCGTGCTCTCCAGGTCACCCCAGGTCAGTGCCCGGTTGGGGTTCCAGCCGTCCTTGGTGATGTAGAGGTAGAACCAGCCGGGGTGGGCGGCCCACTTGTTGTACTTGAACTGGATCGACGCGCCCGAGGTCAGGTGCGTCACCGGCCAGTCGGCGCTCGGCAGGTCGTACCCGCTGTAGCCGGGGTTGCCGCCGCTGCACGCCTGACCGTCCGGGATGAACCCCTGGGTCCGCCCGGCACCGTCGGACCGCAGCACGCTGAACCAGTTGTAGAGCGAGTTGGCTCCGCTCTGGGCCACCGCCGCCGAGCAGGCCGGGTTGATGGGGACGATGTTCCCCTGCGGGGAGAGGCCGTCCTGCCAGCAGAAAAAGGTCCGGCTGCCAGGCGTCATCATGGCGCCGTGCGCCGAGGCCGACTGGGGAATGAGGACGACGGCGAGCAGTGCGGTCATTAATGTGGCCACACTGGCGACAGCCATACTTCGCCATTTACTCACAGAATTACCCTCCCTTTCGAGGGATGACGAGTAGTTGATCAATGGCGGTGAGGCGCCCACGCGAGACGGACTCTAGGTCGTCGGTCCAGGGGTGTAAATGGACTGCCTTTCCCGAGGTCCGATGACAGGCTGTCGCAGCAGGTCGGAGGGGTGGAGGGCGGTTTTGCGAGATGAAAGGTTCACGGCCTGAGCGTGTTCCGGTGAGGTTTTCGCGCGAGGGCTTCCGGATGGTGCGGGGAATGCCATGCGGAAAACGCCAAGACCGGCCGGAACGGTGTTCCGGCCGGTCTTGGCGGCGAGGACGGACCCGGTGTGACTACTGCTTTCTCTCCGTCGCGGCGAGCTTCTCGAGCGCGGGGCCCGCGAGCCGGTACCTGTCCCACTCGTCCTGTGGTTCCGCGCCGAGCGACCGGTAGAAGTCGATGGCGGGGGCGTTCCAGTCGAGCACCGACCACTCGAACCGGTCGTAGCCGCGCTCCACGCAGATGCGGGCCAGTTCGGTGAGCAGTTCCCTGCCGTACCCGCCACGCCGGTGCTCGGGACGGACGAAGAGATCTTCGAGGTAGACCCCGTGCGTGCCGGTCCAGGTCGAGTAGGAGACGAACCAGATCGCGAACCCCGTGGCGCTGTCCCCGTCGGTGGCCATGTGGCAGAACACGCTGGGGGAGGAGCCGAAGAGCGCCTCACGGAGCAGGTCCGGGGTGTTCTTGACCTGATCCGGAGCCTTCTCGTACTCCGCGAGGCCGTGGATCATGTCGATGATCGTCGGAATGTCATCCGGTGTTGCGGGGCGAATCATGCTCGCAGTCTACTGACGATCAAAGGCGGGCGTTACCCGGAGGCTGCCTGTCGCCGCAGGTCAGAGGTGTAGTCGCGGGTCACGTCGGGCTCTCGGGTGCGGTAGGCGCGGGGTACGGGGACCGCGCCAGCAAAGCGGATTTTTAGTAATAAAACATGACATACATCGCGGTGTAGCTGTGCGGGTGGCTCCTCCCGTAAGTTGGCTGCTGATCGAAGTGCGGGTCGTTGAGAGAGGCGGGTCACCATGTCGACAGAGCCCACGGGGGAGCGGTTGGCGGAACTCAGGCAGGCGTTCGCGGCCATCGACGCCGACGGTGACGGATTCATCACGGAGGCGGAGTTCAGCGGGCACTTCCCCGACCTGCCCGCGGAGGCCATCGGGTCGCTGAACCGGGACGGCGACTCCGACGGCGACGGCCGCTTCTCGTTCGAGGAGTTCGTCCGCCTGGTCTCCCGCGGCTGATCCGCCCGCCCGCTCTCCTCGGGGAGCGGGCGCGTCCGGCAGCCATGTCCGTGTCCGCGGTCCGGCTCACGATCCCGCCGCGGGGCCGATCGCCGGAGGGCCGCCGGGAATCAACGTGAGGCGGTGACGCTCTCACCGGAGAGTTCACGCACCGACTCCTCGACCGTGGAGGCGATGGGAAACGCGTCTCGCAGTTTGGTCAGATCGAGCAGGCGGGCGAGGAATCCGTGCACGCCGACGAGGCGCAGCCAGCCCTTGCGCTCGTAGGCGCGCCGCAGGCTCGTCAGCAGCACCCAGATGCCCGTGGAATCGCAGAATTCCAGCTCCGTCGTGTCGACGACCAGGCAGACATGGCCCCGCCTCATGAACTCCGCGAGCCTCTCCTCCAGCAGGGGAGCCGATGATTTGTCCAGATCGCCGATCAGGGTCACTACGGAGAACTGCGGACGCGCGTCCACGGTGACGGAAAGCCGAGTCATATCGCCCCGCTGTCTACGGCAGTTGGAGACAGCGCCCTGTCGGGAGCCGTGCAAGGACTGGTGCCATCAGCACCACCGTACGCCCGTGGCTTGTGACAGTTCAACGGGTGACCGTGAACCGCCGGATGTCGGGACGGCGCCCGACACGAAGCGGACCCGCTCGGGGAAACGCCGTTTGCCCGTTCCGCCTCCGGGCAGGCCCGGAAAATGGGAACCACAGGCCTGGCAGTGCTCACGGTCAACGCGGGATCATCGAGCCTCCAGCTTCACCTCGTCCGCGACGGCGAGGTCCTGCGCACCGAGCACAGCGAGCGGAGTCCCGATCCCGGGTCGGCGGAGCGGACGATCGGGGACTTCATCGCCGACGTCCCGGACGGCGGCCTCGCCGCGGTCGGCCACCGGCTGGTACACGGCGGTGAGGCCGTACGGAAGCCGACGGTCGTCGATGACGACGTGCTGGACGCGGTAAGAGAGTACGCGGACCTTGCCCCGCTGCATGTGCCGCCCGCGCTCGCACTCGTCGAGGCCGCCCGGCGCCGGCTGCCCGGCCTCCCGCACGTGCTCTGCCCCGACACCGCCTTCCACGCCGGGCTTCCGGACCGCGCCGTCACCTACGCGCTGCCCGCGCGGTGGAGGAGCCGGTACGGCCTGCGCCGCTACGGCTTCCACGGTCTGTCCTACGCCTGGGCGCTGGGGCGGGCCGCGGAACTGCTTGACCGGCCCGTTCGCGCACTCCAGGTCGTCCTGACCCATCTCGGCGGAGGCTCCTCGGTGTGCGCGGTCCGCGAGGGCCGCAGCATGGACACCTCGATGGGGTTCACCCCGCTGGAGGGGGTGCCGATGAGCACGCGTTCGGGGAGCGTCGACCCCGGCATGCTGCTCTGGCTGCTGTCCGGTTCCCGGCTCACGCTCGACGAGCTGCGCGACGGCCTGGAACACCGGTCGGGACTGCTCGGACTCTCGGACGGGGAGTCGGGCGACACCCGGGAACTGGTCGCCTCCGGCGCCCCCGCCGCGGCCCTGGCCCTGGAGGTGTTCGCGTACCGGGTGAGCCGGGAGATCGCCGCGGCCGCGACGAGCCTGGACCGGCTGGACGCGCTCGTCTTCACCGGGGAGATCGGCTGGGATCAGCCGGAGGTCCGCGAAGCCGTCTGCCGCGGGCTCGCGCTGCTCGGGATCGAGCCGCCCGTCCGCACCGACCTCGACGTCGACGGGATGGTCAGCGCACCCGGCGTACCCGTGCCCGTGCTGGGGATCCGTCCGAGAGAGGAGCTTCAACTCGCCCGCGACACCCTCGGTGTGCTCGGCGGCCATCAGTGAGAACCCGGTCACCGTCCGCGGGCGGGGCAGCCTGCCTTTTCACGCCCTCACGGGGACGGGAAGGGGCAGGTTGCCCCGATGATCGCGGAGACGGCGCAACGGCATGTCCCGCGAACGGGACTCCGTTCCATGCGTGGTTGCCAGACCTTACGAGGCGGATACCGAGTTCGTGACCGGCGGCCCCGCCGTGAGCGTCTGCCGCATCGGCTTGCCGACGCTGGGCGCCGAGGTGATTCCCTCCGGCGCTTCCTGGACGTCCACCGGGTTGATCCGGCCGCCGTGCTCGTCGTGGTGATCGGCGTCGGCGTCGTCGAACCACACGCCGCCGTCCGCGAGATAGCGGAAACGGATGGGCTGCCGTGCGGGGACGGTCAGGCTCACCTGGTAGGTGCCGTTCTCCTTGCGTTGCATGGGGTGGGCGTAGGGGTCCCAGCCGTTGAAGTCGCCGACCAGTGAAACCCCTCCCCTGGCCGGGCCCTCCGCTATGGTGAAAGTCAGCTTGACCTGGCCGTTCTTGGTCGGCTTACCGCGCTTGATCACTGAAATCCTCCTGACATCACTGTCTCCGTGCGTAACGTGCCGTGATCTCGGTTGCGGAAAGACGTGAAGATCACGCCAACTACCGGGTCGCGCCGACAGGGACGTGACGCGACCGGGAGGCCGACGCTCAGTCACGGCCGAACCGTCGATCCCATATGGATCGTTACCGCCCGTAGCGGCGGGACAACCCGGGCAGACCGACTTTTGATCGGCATCACGTCCGACCTTGACCCGGGCATGGTGGTCGGCCGATCCACGGTCGGAGACAGGTCGGGTGTCGGCCAGGATGGTGGAGTGGACATAATGCCGATCTCCCCGTCGTCACTGGTGGAGGAAGTAGCGGACCGGGTGGACGCGGAGCCCCGCGACTCCTGGGTGCGCGTCGCGCTCGACGGAGCGCCGGCGGCGCGGCCCGGGGATCTCGCCGACGCGCTGGTTGACCCGCTCCGGCTCCGCGGCCGGGAGGTGCTCCGTGTCCTCTCCGCCGACTTCCTGCGCCCGGCCTCGCTCCGTTTCGAGTACGGCAGGACCGATCCTGACTCCTTCTACACCGACTGGTTCGACTACAAAGGGCTGGTCCGCGAGGTTCTGGGGCCGCTCGCTCCCGGCCGGTCGGGGAAGGTGCTGCCCACGCTGTGGGACAGCACGATCGATCGGGCCACCCGCGCACCCTACGTCACCGTCCCCCCAGGTGGGGTGCTGCTGCTGGCCGGTCCGCTGCTGCTGGGCAGGGGGCTGCCGTTCGACCTGACCGTGCACCTGAGGCTCTCGCCGGGCGCGCTCGCCCGGCGCACCCCGGACGAGGAGCGCTGGACGTTGCCCGCCTACGCGCGCTACGAGGCGGAGGTCGCGCCGGCGCGGGTCGCCGACATGGTCGTCCGCGTCGACGACCCGAGACATCCGGCCCTGGTCACAGCGCCGTGACCCGTCTTCCGGCGGGCGGAGCGGGAATGCGGGCCGGGCACGAAGGCGGGGTGCGTCCCGGTGGACACGCCCCGCCTTCGATCATCCAACGGCACGGTCAGGTGGCGCCTCGCCGCGTTGCCGTCGGTCACCGCGGCCCGCCGCGGCTCCCTCCTCCGCCTCGCGAGGCACCACCTGACCGATCCTCGCCAGAGCAGGATCCGCGAGACAGGACCTAGACACCCGCACGCGAGGGCATTCTGCCCTCGGCGTACGTGCCGTGGAGCATCTCCTGCTCCGTCGGCCGCATTTCGTCGCGGGCCTCCTCCATGCGCAGCGCGATCCCCATCCCGAAGAAGGTGGGTGCCCACTCACCGATGAAGATCCCCCACCGGTCCGCCCGGTCGATGCCTGCCTTCTCCGCCGAATTCGATGCCAGCCACGCCGCGAAGGACAGGCCGACCGAGGCGATTCCGGCGATGTACATCGCGTTGGACTTCACGCCCATTTTGTGAAGCGTACTGATCATTTCATCCCCCTGATGGTGGTTCGCTGTTATGGTTACCCTGGGAAATCATAGATAACCGAATGTAACGAACCGCAGGTAGGGGCCTCTTGGTGCCGGTGGTCCCGTTCACTCCTTGCCGAGGCGCTTGAGGAGGTCTTCGCGCCTGGCGTCGAGCTCGCTGACGAGGATCTCCTGCTCGTCGGCCTGGTTGATCATCATTGATCGTTCGACGGGGTCGGTGGGGCCGAGCTCTCCGACCTGCCTGCGCATCTCGGCGACCTCGTTACGCAGTCTCTCCAGATCCTCTTCGACCTGCCGCAGTTCTTCCTGAAGGCTCATCTGCTGTCCATACCCCTGCTTTCGGCCTCGACTCCCGGCCGTGGCCGTCTCGCCGTGCCCGCCGATCCGGCCTCGCACCCGCCCGGTGACGGGAACCTGACCGGCCCGGCCGGTGTACCTCCCGCATGAGACGAACCCTTATCCTCCTGGCGTTCATCGTCCCCCTGCTGGCCCTGGCCGCACCGGCGCGGGCCGGAGGCTGGGCGATCACCGTGATGGACCCGGTTCCCGCGAAGACGGACCCGGACACGACGTACACGCTCGGCTTCTGGCTGCTCCAGCACGGCACCCACCCGTACCTGGGCGAAGACCTGGGCGAGGTCGCGCTGAAGTTCACCGACGGGAAGAAAAGCCTCAAGTTTGTCGGAGTGAAGTTGAAGGAGCCCGCCCACTACGCCACCGCGATCTCGCTGCCCGAGGGAACGTGGGAGGTGGAGGCCATCCAGGGCTGGTTCGCGCCCTACCGGATCGGCACCCTCACCGTGCCGGGAGGGCTGGAGATCGCCCCGATTCCCAGTGAGTTCAGGCAGTCGATCGCCGCCCAGCCGCCGCAGGAGCACTGGGGGGCGATCCGGCCGCCGGCCGTCCCCCTGGGCGATGCCGCCTCCAGCGCTTCCGCCACGCCCGTCGCCACCCCGGCGGCGGCGCCCGCGGGGGGTGCACCCGGCGATGTGACCACCGTGGCGGTCGTGGAGGGCGGCTCCTGGTGGCGGCCCTCGTACCTGGTCGCGGGGCTCCTGGGGGTCACCGCCCTCGCGGCGCTGGCCTACCGGGTGCGGCGGCGCTGACGGCCGCGTCCTCCGCGGCCGTTCTCACGGGCAGGGGGTACGTCCGGGAAGGTGTCGCCGAGGAGGTCGTGCGGGGTGCCGGGGACCGCGCCCCGCGGTCCGGGGAGGAGTAGCCGGTTCGGCAGGGGAACCCGTGGCACAGGGGCGCCACGGGCTCCTCACGCCGGTCAGGTGGTCAGTCATCGTCCCGGTCGTGGTGGTCGTCCCGGTCGTCGTGGTGATCCCGGTTGCCGTGGTCGTCCCGGTCTTCGTGGTCGTCCCTGTCGTCCCTGTCATCCCGGTTGCCGTGGTCGTCCCTGCCGTTGGTGGCGTTGTCGTCGGAGGCGCTGTCGTCGGCGTCGTCGTCCACGGCCTCCCGGTCCTGCTCCAGGATCGCGCCGGTGGCGGCGTCGACGTCGAAGTCGTGCTCGACATCGCCTTCGCGGAGCTCGACCTCCCAGTTGGCGGGAGTCTCGTCGCCGTCGAACTCGACCTTGACGAGCTTGGCGCCGGGCACCTTCTCCTGAGCGATCCTGACGGCCTCGTCCCGCGAGATCTCGGCCGCCGCCTCGCCGGGCGCGGGGGTGCTCTCGGCGTCGGGCGTCGGATTCACCGGCGCGGGAGTCGTCGCCGTGCCGCTGGGGGCCGGGGTGGGCGTCGTGGTTCCGGCGGAGGCGACCGCGCCACCTCCGGCGATGACGGCGAGGAGTCCGGTGGCGGCGATGGTGAGTTTCGTAGTGTTTCGCATGTCCCCGAGCTTGCCGGGTGCCCCATTAGCGCCACGCTGCGCCAACCCTAAAAGCAGGTTAAGGTCCGCCGGCCGGTTCAGCGGATGGTTTCGCCCGCCGAGAGGGAGAGCAGGCCGAGTTCCTCGCGGGCCGGTAGGTCGTGCCGATCACCCGGGCCGGGCTGAACCCGGCGCGCCGGCCCTGCGTACCTGTGGGTGAAAGCGACCTCGAAACCGATCGGCACGAGCACGGACCCGAGCGGCGGTCCCCGGCTCGTGGCCGGGCGCGATCCGCCGTCGCGCCCGCACGCGGATCTCCACGCTGGAAGGATCGGGATGGACGACCTCACTGCCTCTGTCGGGACTTCTCGCTCCCACATCGAGACTCCGTGCCCTCCATGGTGCGAGCGTGCGCACTCCACCACCTACGTCACCCACGCGGCCGACATCGCCGAGGTGCACAACCCCGACGGGTCCACGGTGACGGTCACGCTCTCCCAGCACCTCCAGCCCGGGTACGTGGGGGAGCAGGTCGTGCGCGTCTACACCCGTCTCGGCGAGGAGACCGGCATCACCGACCTGTCGCCCGGCTCGGCCGAGGCCGTCGGGCGCTCGATCGTCGCCTTCTCCCCCGACGAGGCCGTGCGCGCGTACGGGCTGGCCCTGCAACGGGCCGCCGCGCACCTGCTGCTCGGTGGGCTGGAGGTGCCCCGGGACGGCGAGACGGGTCGCGTCCCCGCCGAGTCGCCCTCGCAGGAGAAGCTGTTCCGGATCGCGTTCCTGTCCGGCTACCTCAACGTGACGAAGGCGCCGGGACCGTTGAACGGGGGAGTGGTCGAGCGCCGCCTCAGCCGGGTGCTGTCGCCGAGGGAGACGAGCGAGCTGTGCGACATCGTGCGCGGCATGCTGTCCCGCCGTACCGCGGCCGGCCGGGGTGTCCCGCACGACGACACCTGCGACCTCGCCTCGGGCCGGTGGCCTCGGCGAGGTTTCGGGCACGGGTGCTGAGTCGGAAAATGAGCTGTTATGAAAGATTTGTCGATGTATGCACACGCGATTGCAAGTGCGTGCGCAAGTACGTGCCAAGCGGGACTGTGAGATTCGCACCGTATATGTGAAACTGTGGCACCGTAGGAAGGTGCGACAGGGAGCCGATATGGCCGGACAGACCGCCGAGGACGGCGGCGCGCAGAGCGGTGTTCTCACCTACGCGGGGGGTGGCGGCCCCACCATCCTGCGCATTCTCCTCGGTGCCCAGCTGCGGAGGCTGCGCGTCGCCAAGAACATCACCCGCGAGCAGGCCGGCTATGCCATTCGCGCCTCCCACGCCAAGATCAGCCGGCTGGAGCTCGGGCGAGTCGGTTTCAAGGAACGCGATGTCGCGGATCTGCTGACGATGTACGGGGTGACCGATACCGAGGAAAGGGCCCCGCTGCTGACACTGGCCCGTCAGGCCAACGCGCCCGGCTGGTGGCACAAGTACGGCGACCTGCTCCCGAACTGGTTCGAGGTCTACGTCGGGCTCGAAGAGGCTGCCTCGACGGTCCGGACCTACGAGGTGCAGTTCATCCCCGGCCTCCTGCAGAGCCCCGAATACGCGCGGGCCGTCATCATGCTCGTGCACGGCGGCGCCTCGGCGAGCGAGGTCGACCGCCGGGTCTCGCTCCGTATGGCCCGTCAGCAGCGGCTGACCAGGCCGGGCGCTCCGACGCTCTGGGCGGTGATGGACGAGGCCGTGCTGCGGCGGCCCATCGGCGGGCCCCAGGTGCTGCGCGCCCAGATAGACCACCTGCTCGAAGCCGTCGAGCTGCCCAACGTCAAGCTGCAGATCATGCCGTTCGACCGGGGCGGCCACGCCGCGGCGGGCGGTCCGTTCTCCATCCTGCGCTTCCCCGAGCGGGACCTGCCCGACGTGGTCTACATGGAGCAGCTCACCAGCGCCCTCTATCTGGACAAGCTCGACGAGACCGACCACTACATGCAGGTCATGGACCGCCTGTGCATCCAGGCGTACTCCCTCGCCGAGAGCCGGAGGTTCCTGGAGGACCTTCGCGAGGAGCTCTCGGGCTGATCCGGGAGGGCCGTTCGCCGGTGGGTTCCGGGGGGATGCGCTGCCCGAGAGTTTGGGGCCGTCCTAATTGTCGATCAGATGATATGTCGTTTCATGATCTGAAATGCTCGCTGCTCGTCTAGCATGCCGGGAAAGAGTGGTGAAGGCGAGGATATGACTGAGCGCGAGCAGGCCCCAGCGGGAATCGACCCCACGGTCCCGAGTGTGGCCCGTATGTACGACTACTACCTGGGAGGCAAGGACAACTTCGCCTCCGACCGGGCGGCCGGTGACAGGATCGTGGAGCTTGTCCCCAACGTGAAGGACGTGGCGCGTTCAAACCGCGCCTTCCTCGGGCGCACCGTGCGGCATCTCGCCGCCGCGGGGGTCCGCCAGTTCATCGACATCGGCACCGGCCTGCCGACGCAGGAGAACGTGCACCAGGTCGTCCTGCGCGAGGCGCCCGACTCCCGGATCGTCTACGTCGACAACGATCCCATCGTGCTCGTGCACGCCCGCGCGCTGCTCGCCGACAACCCGCAGACCACCGTGATCTCCGGGGACCTGCGGGAGCCGGATGCGATCCTGGACCACCCCGAGGTCCGCGAGCGCATCGACTTCGACCAGCCGGTCGCCGTCCTCATGGTCTCCATCCTGCACTTCGTCGCGGATGACAAGGAGGCCGCCGACATCGCCACCTCCTTCGGGCGGCGGCTGGCCTCGGGCAGCCACGTGGTGATCTCCCACGTCACCTCCGGCGACCTCAGCGAGGAGCAGGTCCGCCAGGGCCGTGGTGTCTACGGCACGACCACCGCGGGCGGTGTCTTCCCCCGCACCCTCACCCAGATCCGCGAACTGTTCGACGGGCTGGAGATCCTCGAACCCGGTCTGGTGCCCGTCTACGACTGGCGGCCCGACCCCAGCGACGTCGTCATCCCGCCGGGAGCCGGCGCCATCACGGTGGGCGCCGTCGGCCGGGTTCCCTGACCGGCGCACCGTACCGTCCCGCTCCCGCGCGGGTCGCCATGCTCCTCATCCGGGAGCGGTGGTCCTTCGCGCGGGGGCGCGGCCCGTCAGGACGGCCGCAGAGACCTGACGATCAGGTCGAGGCCGAAGTCGTGGCGCTCCTCGAACGTGCCGTCCGAGAGGTGGCCGAACACCCGCGTCAGAGCTGGATGCGTGTTCGGGGAGATCGCTCCGCTCAACGCGTTTCCGATGGGTTCGGGCGCGCCCTGCTCCTCCTGGGCCAGGCCCAGCGTGAAGTACACGATGATCCAGCACGCTCACGCGGCGTCGCGCTCGGACAACCCGCCCTCCAGCAGGCAGGCGATCATCGCCTCGGCCACGCGCAGGGTGTGCTCCTCGGTCGAGTAGGTACCCGCCACGATCCGATTCGGCAACGCCACCCGGCAGGCGGCCGAGTACCGCAGGGGGCGCGTCCCGCTCGCCGGAGACGCCGAGCACATGCACTTCCCCACCGGCGGGGTGGGTCTCAACGTGGGCCTCCAGGAGGTCATCGCCGCGCTCCCGACATGATGCCTTTCAGGCAATTTCTATTGCCTGAAAGGTTGACGTCCCGAAGAGCGTTCGGTGATGCTGTGCATCACGGTGACCGGCGTCATAGCTGGGCGCGGAAGGAGGGTACGCACCATGGCGACATTCGTGCTCGTACACGGTTCCTGGGGTGGTGGCTGGATCTGGGGGCGGGTGCGCCCGGCGCTGGAGGCGGCCGGGCACCGCGTGCTCGCACCCAGCCTCACCGGCCTCGGAGACCGTCACCATCTGGCGGGGCCCGAGGTGGGCCTGGGTACCCACGTCCAGGACATCGCCCGGCTGCTGGAGTGGGAGGACGTCGGCGACGCCGTGCTGGTCGGGCACAGTTACGGCGGGATGGTGGTCACCGGCGTGAGTGCGGTCACCGACCGGATCGCCCAGGTCGTCTATGTCGACGCGTTCGCGCCGTGGAGTGGCCAGTCCGCCTTCGACATGCTGCCCTGGCTACGTGAGATGCTCGTGCCGTCGGACGGGGTGCCGCCGTGGGCGGTCGCGCCGATAAACTTCGCGGCGCTGGGCGTGTCCGATCCGGCCGATCAGCGGTGGCTCGCGGCCAAGGCGACCCCGCAGTCGCTGCTGACGCACGAGGAGCCCGTCGGGCCCGGCAGCGAGAAGGTGCTCTCCTCGGTTCCGGTCACCTACCTTCACTGCGCGGGCCAGCCGCTGTTCGACGGCATCGCCGCCGGGGCGGCCCAGCGGGGTTTCCGGTTGGTCACCCTCGACGGCTGCGGTCACATGGTGATGGTCACAGATCCCGGGCGGCTGACCGCCGAGTTGCTGTCACTGGTGTAGCGGCCCGGCGTGAGGGCGGCGTCGGGTGGTGCGCGGGAGTGGTCGCCGAGGTCGACACGATCAGCACGGTGGCCGTGCCCTCGCCGTCGTTGGCCAGGCTGTGCGTGCGTCCGGAGTCGAAGTGGACGGCGTCGCCCTCGTTCAGGGTGATGGGCTCGCCGTCCAGGGCGAGCCGGGCGCTGCCCGACAGCACGTGCAACCACTCCTCGCCCGAGTGCCGGGCGTCTTTCGAGTGCCTGCCGGGGGGAATCTCCACGCGCAGCACGGATACGGTCGAGTGCGGGCCGCTGAGCACGGTGTACAGCCCGTCCGGACCGCGGTGTACCGTCGCGTCGGCGGAACGCAGCAGATAGTAGCCGTCGCCGCCGCGCTCCTCGACCAGTTCGCCGACCGATACGCCATAGACCCTGGCCAGCTGTAGCAGGGTGCCGATGGAGGGCTGGCGTTCCCCCTTCTCCAGACGCGACAGGTACGGAGCGGACAGCCCGGTCTGCTCGGCGAGCGCGTTCAGTGTGATGCCGCGCAGCGAGCGCAGCTCTCTCAACCGCTGGGCGACCAGCAGGTCGATGTCGGACCCGTTCTCCATGACGCGCACGTTACACGCCTCAGAGGCAACCGGCCGTTGCTCAACGGGCAACCTCCCACCTGGACCTTCGGGTGCGAGGGCGCACTTCTATTTGCCTCCAAGGCAACTTATATTGCCTTTTAGGTTGATTGCGTCGCGGGGTGGCGTACTCCGGGCGTACGACACGAAGGGCAGGACCGATGAAGACCAGTGCCGAGAGCCGTGACGCCGGTGCGCGAGCCGCCGAGGAGCTCGACCTTCCCCCGCTGGCGGAGGGGGCCGGGTCGATCGCCGAGGAACGGCTGCACCGCAAGCGGCAGCTGGCGGCCGCCTTCCGGATCTTCGCCAGATACGGCTACGACGAGGGCATCGCGGGTCACATCACGGCGCGCGACCCCGAGTTTCCCGACCGGTTCTGGGTCAACCCGTACGCGGTGCACTTCTCCCGGATCCGGGTGAGCGATCTGCTGCTGCTCGACGAGCGCGGCCACGTCGTCGAAGGGAGCCGCCGTACCAACAAGGCCGCGTTCTGGATCCACTCCTCCGTGCACCATGCCCGCCAGGACGTGATGGCCGTGGCCCACGCGCACACGATTCACGGCCGCGCTTTCGCCGCGATGGGCAGGCAGCTCGATCCGATCATCCAGGAGGCGTGCGCGTTCTACGACGACCACGTGCTCTTCGACGAGTACAAGGGGCTGGTGCTGGAGAAGGCGGAGGGCCGGCGCATCGCCGCCCGGCTCGGTGACCGGCGGGCGGCGATCCTGCGCCACCACGGCCTGCTCACCGTGGGCCGCTCCGTCGAGGAGGCCGTCTGGTGGTTCATCGCCATGGAACGCGCCTGCCAGATGCAGTTGCTGGCCGACGCGGCCGGGCGTCCCCGGATCATGACCGACGAGGAGGCCGTGCTGGCACACCGCCAGTTCGGCAATGCCAACATGGCCCGGCACAACTTCCGGCTCCTCGCCGACCTGGTCTTCGAGCAGGAGCCCGATGTCCTCGACTGACGGCGAGGACGTGGCCGGGTGCCTCCTTGCCGTGCCTGGCCCGTCGGCTGACCTCCAGGATGCGGGCGGGCGGTGAACTTATCGGGGTGGACAGGCGTATCTCCAGGATGTTGACACATTCGTGCCAGTCCGGTGTCGCCAGGAACGCCCGCGTGATCGCCGCGGCGATCCTCGCCCTGTCGTTCTCCCTCGCCTGCAGCGCGGACCGGCCCGCGGGAGCCCCCGTCGCCGCGGCGGGCAACGCGGTCCCCGCGGGGCCACCGCCCACGGTCGAGCAGCTCGCCGAGAAGGTCGGCTGCAAGGTCAGGATCCAGGTCGACGCGGTCGACATCCGTACCGGAGCCTGTAGGACCCCCGTCGGCCGGTTCTTCATCAGCACCTTCGTCACCCAGCACGGCAAGGACCAGTGGATGGACCAGGCGCCGGAGTACAACCCCCATCTCGTCGGGGAGTTGTGGACCGTGCTCGGCGCCAGGCAGGTCCTGGACGAGCTGCGCGAGACGCTCGGAGGCGACCTGCACCTGACCGACCACCGGGTGAGCCCCACCCCCACACCGCCCGCCGGGTGACGGCCGGGGCTCGGCCCGTGCCAGGAATGCCCGCCTGGCACGGGCCGAGGCCGCCGTACCGCCCGGATACCGGGTGCGTCAGCCATCCGGAAGGGCGAACTTTATCCCTGAATGAAATGGATACGGCATTGCCTGCGGATTCGTCGATCCGTAGCATCCGTCACATGTCCATCACGCGTGAGTTCGCCTATGCCTCGTCCTCGCGTCCCGCTGACGGCGAGTGCGTGTGGTACCGCTCCAAGGGTGACGTCTACGACCTGATCCGTACGGGCAGCGACGGGGACTTCCGGTATCACGCCTTCCACGCCCGCGACGGCCGCTATCTCCAGGCGTTCGCCTCCTGGCAGGACGGCATGGAATGGATCAGGGAGCGCGTCGAGGACGAGTAGGGCCGCCTGCCGCGGACGCGTCGGGTACGAGGCGCAACGCCGGGCGCTGGTCGGGCAGGTCGAGCAGCTCACGCACCCGGGAGACCGGCCAGGCCAGCTGGGCGGCGAGCCGCTCCATGGTGAGGCCGGTCTCGCCGACGGCCAGGTCGAAGGCCTGGCGCAGCAGCACGGGCCGCTCGCCGGGGTAGCCGCTGATCGGCTCGGCGGCGAAGCCCGGCTGGTCGCGGAGCGTCTTGAGCCGCTGGTAGGCGCGGCTCGCCGCCGAGTCGGAGATCAGCCCGACCTCGCGGCAGCGGTACAGCAGGGAGTCGACGGACACGCCCCAGGTGCGCTTGAGCTCGACCAGCCTGCGCAGGTCGAGGCGGCCGGGCAGCTCGGGCAGGATGCTGTCGCGCGGGGTGAGGAACTCGGCGGCGAAGACGTCGGCCTCGCGCTCCTGCTGGGTGTCTCCCGAGGCCGTGTCACCGTGCAGCACCAGATGGCCCAGCTCGTGGGCGGCGGTGAAGCGGTAGCGGTGGATGTCGTCGAACCGGTTGGCGGTCAGCACCACGATCGGGCGCGGCAGCTGGGAGGTGGAGAAGGCGTCCACCGTGGTGGCGTCCTCGTCCGGCGGAGGGAGGACCACGACGATCCCCTGCGCCTCCATGTGCCGGACGACGTGCGACAGCGGGCCGGTGCCCAGCCGCCAGAGCCGCCGCAGGGCGCGGGCGGCCTGGACCGGGTCGCGGGGCAACTCGACACCGGAGTGGACCTCGCCGCCGGAGAAACCGGGAAGGGCCACGTCCGGCAGCCTGACCTGCTTCTCCAGCGCGTGGGCCAGCTCCCAGACCTGCTCGACGAAGGCCGCGGCCTTGGCGCGCTGGTGGGCACGGGTGGAGCGCAGGCTCCTGAAGTGCGCCATGGACCCGTCCAGCTTGCCGTGCGGGCGGCCGAGCAGGAAGAACGCCGGTGGCACGCCGAGCACGTCGGCCAGGCGGGGCACGAGCTCGGGGCGTGGACGGGTCATGCCCGTCTCGTACTGCCCCACCGCCGCGGGGGTGACGCCGATCCGCTCGGCCAGGTCCTTCTTCGTCATCCCCGCCAGCTGCCGCGCCTGGGTCAGCCGCGCCTGGTCGAACGCGTCGGTGACGGCCTGCGGGCTCGGGCCGCCCTCGGCGACGCCGGACAGGGGGGTCTGGTTACGGTTGCTCATTGTCGCCGGTGACCGCGGTTTCCTCTGGTGCCTCACTGCCTACGGGGAAGATCTTGCCATTCTTCCGCTCGGCTGAAGACCGCGTGCTCAGCGCGAGGTCGGGCAGGAGACCGCCGTCGAAACGCGACGCGGCACCGGGCTCCGTCGCCCACAGGCCGCTGAGGGGACCTGTGGAGGCGGCCGGCAGCGGGATCGGCTCGTGGTGCAGCCAGCGGATCCTGCCGAACTCGTCGACGAGCTCCGCCTCGCCCCAGTAGAGCCGCAGCAGGCCGGCCTGCGCGTTGCCCGCGTAGGCGACCGGGACCAGCCGGGTCTCGTCGGGCAGCCCGGTGAGCGCGGGGCGGACCGTGGCCGGACCGTCCGCCCCCGCGGACAGGTCCAGCTCCTCCTGGGCACTTCCCCCGTCGAGCGCCAGGTCCAGTTCCTCCTGGCGGTAGGAGGTCGCCGGGCCGAACCGGTCGAACAGCTCGCGGACCAGTGAGGAGATGCGGCCGTCGCTGATCCGGGCCTCGGAGATCGGCGTGCGGTCGTCCTCGGCGTAGCGGAACGGCAGCAGCAGGTTTCCGCCGAGCACCACCAGGTGGTGCGCCGAGCCATGCGGCCTGACCAGCCGGAAGCCCGGCTCGTCACGCAGTCCCTCGGCGAGCGCCTCGTAGCGCCTGGCCATCATGGTGAAGCCGTAGGTGTACCGCTTGTCGCTGTGTGCGGAGCTCTGCGCGTCCTGCGCGTTGCCCATCGCCTCAAGCAGCGAGGCGGCCAGCTGCCGCCGTACGACCTCGGCACGCTCGCCGAACCGTTCCCTCGCCCAGCTTGACCCCGCCTGGCCCGGCTTCACCTGTGCCACCCCGGCCTGGTCCGGCGACGACGACCCTCTGCCCATCGGCGACCTCCGCTCACGCTTCGCCCGGTGTCAGACGATCGCCGCCGACACTTCATTTCCGTGCATCGTACTCCCGCTGTGACTCTATTTGATGTTGCCCATCCCCCGTGTCGCCGGCGGCCCCGCTCGGTGGGGGAGGCTCCTTGCGGATCCGCTCGGCCTCCTCGTCGGTGAACAGCCGGGAGCGGATGAGGAAGCGCACCCCCTCCGGGGCCTCAAGGGAGAATCCTCCGCCGCGGCCGGGGACCACGTCCACCGTGAGGTGGGTGTGCCGCCAGTAGGCGTACTGGGAGGCGCTGATCCAGAACGGGGTGTCCAGGGCCAGCACGCCCAGCAGCAGGTCCGCGCCGCCGACCCGGAACTCGCCCCGGGGGTAGCACATGGGCGAGCTGCCGTCGCAGCAGCCGCCCGACTGGTGGAACATCAACGGGCCGTGCCGTTCGTGGAGCACGGTCAGCAGTTCCTCGGCGGCGGGGCTGAGCCGCACCCGCTCCACTCGGAGCGGGTGCGGCTCACCGGTGGGGCCGGTCGGCATCAGAAGAAGCCCAGTCTCTTGGGCGAGTAGCTGACCAGCAGGTTCTTGGTCTGCTGGTAGTGGTCCAGCATGACCCTGTGGTTCTCGCGGCCGATGCCCGACTGCTTGTAGCCGCCGAACGCGGCGTGCGCCGGATAAGCGTGGTAGCAGTTGGTCCACACCCGCCCGGCCTTGATCGCCCGGCCGAACCGGTAGGCGGTGTTCATGTCGCGGGTCCACACTCCGGCGCCCAGGCCGTACAGGGTGTCGTTGGCGATCTTCAGGGCCTCGTCCTCCGAGTCGAAGGTCGTCACCGAGACGACCGGCCCGAAGATCTCCTCCTGGAAGACGCGCATGTCGTTGGTGCCCTTGAAGATCGTCGGCTCGATGTAGTAGCCGCCCTCCAGGCCGGGAACCGTGCGCGGGCCGCCGCCGGTGAGCAGCTCGGCCCCCTCCTTCAGCCCGATGTCGATGTAGGACAGGATCTTCTCGTACTGGTCGTTGCTCGCCTGCGCGCCGATCATGGTGGCCGGGTCCAGCGGGTCGCCGCCGACGATGGCCCTGGTGCGGTCGAGTGCCCTGCTCATGAACTCGTCGTAGATGGACGCGTGGATCAGGGCCCGCGAGGGACAGGTGCACACCTCACCCTGGTTCAGGGCGAACATCACGAAACCCTCGATGGCCTTGTCCAGGAAGTCGTCGTCGGAGGCCGTGACGTCGGGAAGGAAGATGTTGGGGCTCTTGCCGCCGAGCTCCAGCGTCACCGGGATGATGTTCTCCGAGGCGTACTGCATGATCAGCCGCCCGGTCGTGGTCTCGCCGGTGAAGGCCACCTTGGCCACGCGCGGGCTGGAGGCCAGCGGCCGGCCCGCCTCCGCGCCGAACCCGTTGACGACGTTGATCACACCGGGCGGGAGCAGGTCGGCGATCAGCTCCATCACCAGCAGGATGCTGGTGGGGGTCTGCTCGGCGGGCTTGAGGACGACGCAGTTGCCCGCGGCCAGGGCGGGGGCGAGCTTCCACACCGCCATCAGGATGGGGAAGTTCCACGGGATGATCTGGCCCACCACGCCCAGCGGCTCGTGGAAGTGGTAGGCGACGGTGTCCTCGTCCAGCTGGCTGATGCCGCCCTCCTGGGCGCGGACGACCCCGGCGAAGTAGCGGAAGTGGTCGACGGCCAGCGGCAGGTCCGCGGCGAGCGTCTCGCGTACCGGCTTGCCGTTCTCCCAGGTCTCGGCGACGGCGAGCCGCTCCAGGTTCTCCTCGATGCGGTCGGCGATCCGGTTGAGGATGATCGACCGTTCGGCGGGTGAGGTCCGGCCCCAGGCCTCGGCCGCGTTGTGGGCGGCGTCCAGCGCCAGGTCGACGTCGGCCGCGGTGGAGCGGGCCACGCTGGTGAAGGTCTGCCCGGTGACCGGGCTCGGGTTGTCGAAGTAGGCCCCGTCCACCGGGGGCACCCACTCGCCGCCGATGAAGTTGTCGTACCGGGAGGCGTAGGTGACGATGCTTCCTTCGGAACCGGGTGGTGCGTAGACCATGGTTTCGCCCTCCTTCACATGGCTGTAACAGAGCCAACGATGGATGGGCGAGGTTGGTGAAAGGTTGGCGTCAGGGTGGACGGTGCCGGGGCCGCCCCGGGCGGCCCGGGGCGGCACGGGGGCCGTGGGCGGGCGGTGCCAGGGGATCGTCCGGAGCCTTCGGGCGGGCGACGGTGCCGAGGGGCGGCCGAGGGGTGAGGTCAGTCGTTCCGCGCCGTGCGGTGACGGGCGAGCGCCACCGCCCTGCGCGGGTCACCGGGCCCGAGGACCGCCAGGGCCCGCTCGTGTATCTCCAGGTCGTACGGGTGCAGCTCGCCGAAGCGGAACACCGGTCCCGGGCCATGCCACCGGAGGACGGCCTCGCGCAGCGCGACCTCGATGTGCTCGCGCCAGGTCCTGATCCCCGGCGCGTCGGACCACGGCAGCAGGGGGCCGCCGTAGAGCCGCGCCGCCTCCTCCACCCGCCCGGCGCGGAGGGCGGCGAGCACCTCGGCGGCGTCGCAGCCAACGGGCGCGGTCAGCTCGTACCGCCGGGTGGCCAGCGCGCCCGAGAGCGCCCGCCGCAGGTGGGAGACCTCCGCCTTGAGGGTGGTCGTGGCGACGTGCCGCTCGCCGTACAGCTCGTCCATCAGCCGCTCGGGGGACATCCCGGGTCCCTGCGGTCCCGCGAGAGCGAGCAGGGTGAGGATCTCCAGCTGGCGAGGGGGCAGCCGGACGGGAACGCCGTCACGGGTCAGCCCGGCGCCGCCGAGGGCGCGCAGCCGCAGACCGGAGCCACCGTTCCGGCCGGGACCTCCGGCGAAGGAGCCCTGGATGGAAGGCCCGCCCGCGGAGGGAGAGCCCATCCGTTCGGCCAGGCGGCTCTCGATGCCGCCGACCAGGGTGTGCAGTGCGGGCATGGCCAGGGGGTGCGAGCGCTCCCAGGTGCTCGACAGGTCGAGCACGCCGAGAACCTGGCCGCCGGGGGCCCGGATCGGGGCGCAGTAACAGACCCACCCGTGCAGGGCCCGCACGAGGTGCTCGGCTGAGAACACCTGGGTCGGGCGGCCGGTGCGCAGCGCGAGGGAGAGGGCGTTGGTGCCCATGGCCTGCTCGTCCCAGCGGCCCCCGGGGGCGAAGTTCACCGCCTCGGCCCGCCGCCGCATGACCCGGCCGCCGCAGGTCCACATGATGGTGCCCGTCTCGTCGGTGACCGCCGCGATGAAACCGCCGTCCTCGGCGATCCCGCGCAGCTCGTCGGCGACCGCGGTCAGCGGCTCGCGCAGCGGCGACTGCCGCCAGCGCTGACGGGCCTCGCCTTCCTCGGGGGCGCTGTCCTGCTCGGGTCGCACCGTCGCGATGGACCGGCGCCAGGAGTCGACGATCTCCGCCCTGAGTTGTCGGTGGCCATGCGGGTGCCCGCCCTGGAGCCAGCGTGTCCACTCCAGTTCCAGGTTGGTGCGATGCCGACGCAGCGCCTGGTTTCCTTCCATGACCCGCCTCAAACCCGTTGCCGCCTACCGTGATGATGCCTCACCCCGCGCCACGGCGCACCCTTTCGGGCCGGCGCCTCATGGGAATCGCAGCGTGGAGGCCCCGTCGTTCACGGCGGGGAGGAAACGCCAAGCTTTGGGCGCCGTGGGAATCTGAACGGTTACGAAATTCGGCCGAAGACCTGCGAGACGCCTGGTCGTACCGTGAAAGATGTGGGTATGTCGACTGTTGATCTCGATGCCAAGGCGGAGAAGGCTCTGAACGAGCTGACCTCTGATGGCCGTTCGGCGACCGAAGCCGTTCGCGAAGCGCTCGTCATCGCTCAGCGTCTCCACCGCATGGAGTTGGCCCGAGTCGCAGCCGAGAGGCTGGCAGGCGATCCCGCGGACAGGGCCGAAGCGGAAGCGATCATGAGAGACACGGAGCACCTGCGTGCGTGGTGACGTGTGTCGGCTACGCCCTGCACACCGTCCTTGGCATGCTCCAGTAGAGAGGACGCGGACCATACCGAGCCCGCTTCCTCTGTCGTGATCTCACAGCGAGTCGGGATCGTGACAGAGGAAGCGGGGTGGCGTCGAGCTTTCAGCCTTGGTGGCCGCGGTCGAACTCGTTGGCCTTCACGCCGTTGATGAAGGCGTCCCACTCGGCGGGGGTGAAGAAGAGCTTGGGGCCTTCGGGGTCCTTGGAATCGCGTACGGCGATCAGCTCGGGGTGCTCGGCCTTGTGGCCGGGGGCGTCGACGACATCCTTGAGCTCCGCGACCTCAACGCAGTTTCCGCCGTTGTCCCCGGTCCAAGTCGACTTACGCCATTGAGCTTTGCTCAGGTCCATCTTTCCTCTGCCGTCCTTTTGATGAGGTCTATCGACATGCGTAGCGGCAACGCCTCGGTCCTGATGGACTCGAACTTCCGGATTGCGTAGCGGACTTCTTCGTGATCACTGACGGTGAGTCCATGTAGAGCCGTGTCCACGTACGCTACATCGATTCCACCATCAAAGGTCGCGATGGTGAACCCGCTGAGCAGACCCGGATGCATTCCGTGGGGAATCACCTGGATACTAAGCGTGGGGCTGATTATGGAACACAGATACTCCAGCTGCCCTCGCATGTCCTTGGGTTCACCTATGGGGCGATAGAGAACAGCCTCATCGATGACGCATCGGAGGATCGGGGGCTGCGGATTCTCCCGGGTGAGGATCGACTGACGTTCCAGGCGAGCTCTCAGGGCTATCTCGTCGCCATGCATCACCACACGGGCGTAAGCCTCGGTCTGAAGCAGCCCTGGAATCAGAAGAGGTTCGTAGGCGCGCAGCTCAGTTGCCTCCTGCTCCCTTGCCCGCCACTTGCCGAACCATGACGGGAACTGTTGCCCCTTCCGCCAGTCGAGGAGGCGGCGGAGGGCGCCGCCCGTGTTGAGGACCGCGTCGCAGGCGTCGGCGAACTCCGGGCTGGCCGGGATCTGGCCGGTCTCCACCCCGCTGATCAGGGACTCGCTGAAATGGATCTTCTCGGCCAGCTGACTCTGGGTGAGCCCCGCCGCTTTCCGGTAGTGCTTCAGCTCCCGGCCCCATATTGCCTGAGGTGTGTAAAGGTCGACCACGATGCCCTCCTTGCCGGAATTCAACAACGGCCGTGCGAATCCCCAACGCTCGTCGATGGTAACCGTTCGACTACCAAGCGTAGCCATATCGCGGCACGCTGGCTATATGGATTCCAAAGAAGAGAGGGAGGCCGGAAAAGAGGCTCTCAAGGCGTACGCGGCACTGATCGAATATCGCTACACGCTGGACCCTTCCCTGGCCGTGCTGGGGGAGAGATGGATACCGCGTGAAACGAGAAACGTGGCCTCCGCCCGCCGATTCGTCCGGGACATCGCCACCGACTGGAACACGTCGGAAGACATCCCGGAAATCGCCGAACTCCTGGTCTCCGAACTCGTCACCAACGCGATCGCATACGGCTCGCCGGACGTTCCAGAGCCGACCGCCATCCGTGTCAGAACCACCAGGGAGAAAGAATTGATGACCGTGGACGTCTATGACTCCTGCATGGCCGTCCCCCGGATGAGACAGACCGACCACCTGGCGACCTCCGGCAGGGGCCTCACCATCGTCGAAGACCTCTCCCACAACTGGGGCTGGACCCTCAACCCCTACGGAAAGTCCGTCTGGTTCCAGTTGGTGGCATGGCCCTGAGGCTGTAGAGATCGGAGGTGGTCACTTTTTCGCAGTGACCACCTCCAAGAGCCGAGCTCATGCCTACTCGCCGCGAAGGCCCGAGGTTGGCGGTGAGATGGATCATGGTACAGATGGTCACCGCGACCTGCGGAAACATGCAAGATCGCGATATCCCGCCACGGTCGAGCGTACAGGCCATCTTGCCGGCGAGCGGTTCCAGCGACCGCCGACGTTGAACAGCGGTCCGCCGAGGGGCGGGTCAGGCCCCTCAGCGGTGTGAGAGATCAAGACACGTCACAGGGCGATTCGCTGCAGGGCCCTCCCCTTCGCGCCGGTGAAGACAAGGCTCCGCATGCCGGCTCCAGGGGGATACTCGACGGCCCAAAGCCCGAGCCCTGGACTGACGCCCCGGGCGAGGCTGCCTGGAACCTTCCGCCCGTCCCTGGTGACAGCCGTCACTCCGTGTACGTCGTCCTTGGCCACACCAAACCAGACGTGCACGCCGCGTAGCTTGCCCTGCCTGCGGGCGAACTCCTTGGCGGCGAGGGGCGGAAATCCGGAGCAGGAGCCACCGTTCGGCCCGCTCTCGCAAAGGAGAAGCCCCTTCTTGCCGGGCGCGTCGCTCACCCACATCAGCAGCGGCGGCACGGAGGCGACCTTCCCCTTGGGGGGGAACTTCTTCTTCAATTCCGCGAATCCCTTGTAGGTGGGCCGTGGCGTGGCCTTGACGGAGGGCGTGGCGGAGGGGGTGGCGGGCACGGCGACAGCGACGCCGTCCTGCCGCGGCCACGGGTGAACCGTCCCGACCGCGAGGACGGCCGCGACCGCCACCGCGGCCGTGGTCCCGGCGACGGCAGCACGATGACGTCTGCGCACGGCACGTCCTGCTGCCATGGCCTGGTTCACGTCAACCGCGGTAGGCGGCTGCTCGTGCGTCGCCAGCGAGTCGAACATCTGCTTGACATCCATCAGTGGCCCTCCATACGTGCGAGACGGGACTCCGGCGCACCGAGCATCGAGCGCAGGGTGGCGAGGCCGCGGGCGGTCTGGCTCTTGACGGTTCCGGTGGAGCAGCCGAGCGCGTGGGCGGTCTGTTCCACGCTCAGGTCGCAGTGAAAGCGGAGTACGAGGGTGGCGCGTTGGCGCGGAGGGACGGCGGCGAGGGCTCGGTTGAGGTCCATGGCCATGTCCCGGTCGCCGGTTTCGAGCGGCTGGTGGGATATCGCGGACGTCAGCCGTACCCGGGAAAACCAGCCCCCTCGCTGTTCGGCGAGGAAGACCCGGATCAGCATCACCCGTACGTAGGCGTCGAGGTCATCGGCGGCTCGCGCCTGGCGCCATTTGACGTAGAGCCGCGTTATCGCCGTCTGCACCAGGTCATCGGCGCGGTGCCAGTCCTGGCACAGCGGGTAAGCGATCTTCCGCAACCAGGACAGCCGGCCACTCACGTAGGCGGTGTACTCCTCGTCAAGGCTCATGGGTCTCCCAGATCGATGGCTTCACATCCCAGGAGATGCTTCCGGCCCGGGTGCCGGTTGCATGGGACGGGCAGGCTTGGGATCGTCGGGCGGCGATCAGCAGCAGGTGCGGTGTCGGCGAACCGCTCCTGTAGGGCGGTTGCGGGCTGTGCTGGATCGTCTGGGCCGTCGCGTAGCCCGCGATGCGGCCGGCGAGGGTGAGCGCCCGGCGGTCGGCGGTGGCCTGCTCGAACAGCTCGGCGGCGCGCCGGTAGGACAGCCGAGCCCGGCCGATGGCGGGATCGACCCCGCAGCCATCAGCTATCGACCGGGCAGGGCCAGGTCGTGCCCGCCCGTGCGGAAGGACACCTCAGGCCGGGGGAGCGAGGGTTCCGGCGGCGAGGGCGTGGGTCAGGGCGGTGGCGGCGGTCTGGCCCGAGGTGGTCAGCTCCCGGAGTTCGGCCTCGAAGGTGAAGATCCTGCGGAAGGTGTCGCCGTACCTTCGCTGCTCCTCGACCGAGAGGCGCGGCACCTGGGCGCGGCGCGGGTCGAAGCGGGTGGAGCCCGACTGGGTGCCGGTCGTCGCACCCGGGGAGAGCGCCCGGACGAAGCCCGCGAGGAAGAACGGGTCCAGCCGGTCGGGGTCGGGGCGCAGCAGGACGAGCCGGGGGCCGAGCAGCAGGCCGGTCTCCTCGATCACCCGGGTGGCCAGGCCGCCGGTCCCGATGGCGGCGACCACGTCTCCGGGCTCGATCCTGACCCGGCCCTCGGGGCGGGTGCGCGTCTCCACCGCGCCCCCGTCCAGGACGTGCCGGTCGGTCAGCACCGGATCGCCCGAGCCGTCGATCTCGAAGCGCCCCGCCTGCCAGACGGCCAGCGCCCCGATCCGCTCCAGTTCCGCCAGCGTGACGGACGGCAACTCCTGGCCGGTGCCGGGGACGGCCTCGGGGACGAGGGTGGCCAGCCGCCCGAGCCGCTCGGCCAGGCGCTCGCGGAGCAGGAGATAACCCTCCGCGGAGACCTGCTCCTCGGTTCCGAGATACCGGGAAGGGGTGACGTCGACGTCCTCGTCGACCAGCTCGATGATCGGGACCGTCCGGCTCTCGCCCGGCCTGTCGACGTCGAGGTCGGGGTCCGCGCGGAACTCGTGCCACCGCTCGGCCACCGCGTCGAGGTTTCCCAGGTCGGCCTCGGCCATCAGGACGCGGGAGGGGGTGCGGTCGTCGGCGGTGGGCTTGCGCAGCACCCAGATGTGCACGGGCAGCGCGGTGCCACCCGACGCGACCTTCGGGGGGAGGCCGATGACGGCCCGCAGGGTTCCGCGCCGCAGCAGGTTGCTGCGGATGCGGCGGCCCGAGCGGCGGTTGGCGGCGATCGCGGGCATCAGCAGCACCGCGACGCCACCCGGCGCCAGGTGGGCGAGCGCGTGCTGGACCCAGGCCAGCTCCGACTCCATCTTGGGCGGCAGCCCGTACTCCCAGCGCGGGTCGCTTGTCAGCTCGTCGTATCCCCAGTGGCGCTCGTTGAACGGGGGATGGCACACCACGGCGTCGACGGTCAGGTCGGGCCAGGCGTCATGGCGCAGCGAGTCGCCCGTCCTGACCTCGCCACCGGTCTCCGGCGCACCGCCCGCCGCCCTGCCGCCCGCCCGCTTCCGGCCGGCCGCCGGCGTCTTGTCGCCCGCTCCGGCCAGTGCCAGGCGTGACTGCGCCAGCCGGGCGAGGGAGTCGTCGTACTCCTGCCCGTACGCGCGCCGCCCCGGGGCCGCCGCGGCGAGCAGGACGCCGAGACCGCAGGCGGGGTCGAGGACGGATTGGGCGTCGGGCCCCGCCAGGTGGGCCATGAAGTCCGCGATCTCGGCGGGCGTCTCGGCCAGGCGGCGCGAGTGGACGTCGGCGTAGCGGTCCAGCAGGAAGCGGATGGCCCCAGGGCCGCCCTCCTCCTCGGCGTACCGCCTGATCAGCTGCCACGCGGGGGCCGGGACGGTGTGGGGCCGGCCCTGGCCGAGCAGGAGCTCGGCGGCCTCGGCGACGACCTCGCCGAGCCTGAGGTCGTCGCCGGCGGCGCGGACCTGCTGCCAGACGCGCTCGCGTAGCGGGAGCTCGGCCACCTTGCCCTGCGCAAGCAGCCACGCCTCGACGGCGCCGAGTGAGAAGGTCGGGCTGGTCGCCGTCCCGCCCACGGGCTCGGGGAAGTCCTCGTGCCGTCGCCGCCAGTTGCTCACGGCCGCGCGGCCGACGCCCGCCATCCGTGCGATGTCGGCGGCGGTGACGCTCGCCTCGTCCCCTGCCATCGCCAGCCTCCGTTTTCCCACGTCAGCTCATTCGACATGTGGACGACAACTTATCTCACGGCGTTGACGGGCGTCGATCGGCGGCATCGGGTACGTGTATTTGGTTCACGCGACGAAGGGGCCGGCGTAAAAGGACCTGCGAATTGTCGGTGGGGCAGGCAAGGATGACCCCATCATGGTTATCCACCCGTCTCTCCCGTTCACCGCCACGACGTCCCCGAGCGGGGACATCGTGGTCTTCTACGTCGGCACCGAGCCCCGGATGACACCGGAGCAGGCGCTCGCGTTCGCCGACCAGCTCCGTGACCTCGCGGCCGGTGCGTCGCGCCCGGGTTGCCGGGAGCACCGGTCGGCGGGCACCGGATGTCCTGACCGTGCCATGGCGTATTCGCGATAATCCCTTTCACTCTCCGTGGTCATTGCGTAACGTTCTGCCTGTCGTGGCTTCCGGAAAGGGGGGCCGCCTCATCGATTCGCCGTGCTCCCGATGCCCAAGGGCGCTCCCGAGGACGTCGAAGTCGGATACGGAAGGACGGAACATGCAACCCTTCGAGCTCCCTGACTTCTACCTGCCGTATCCGGCCAGGCTGAACCCCCACGTGGAGACCGCGCGCGAGCACACCAGGGCCTGGGCACACGACATGGGCATCCTCGATCCCGACCTCGGCATCTGGGACGAGGACAGGCTGGAGGCGATGGACTACGGCCTGCTCTGCGCCTACACCCACCCCGACGCGCCCGCCGGTGAGCTCGACCTCATCACCGACTGGTACGTGTGGGTGTTCTTCTTCGACGACCACTTCCTGGAGGCCTTCAAGCGCAGCGGTGACCTGGCCGGGGCCAAGGAATACCTCGACCGGCTGGCGGCCTTCATGCCGGTGCACCCCACCGGGCCCGCTCCCGAGCCGGAGAACCCGGTGGAGCGCGGCCTGGCCGACCTGTGGGCCCGCACCATCCCGGCCATGTCCGCCGACTGGCGGGCCCGGTTCGTCGAGAGCACCAGGAACCTCCTCGACGAGTCCCTCTGGGAGCTCGCCAACATCAACGCCGGACGCGTCGCCAACCCGATCGAGTACATCGAGATGCGGCGTAAGGTCGGCGGCGCCCCCTGGTCGGCCAACCTGGTGGAGCACGCCGCGGGCGCGGAGGTCCCGGCCGCCGTCGCCGCCAGCAGGCCGATGCGGGTGCTGAGGGACACCTTCGCCGACGGGGTGCACCTGCGCAACGACCTCTTCTCCTACGAGCGGGAGGTCGGCGACGAGGGCGAGCTCAGCAACGGGGTGCTGGTCTTCGAGCGCTTCCTGGGCTACGACACCCAGCAGGCGGCCGACGCGGTCAACGACCTGATCACCTCCAGGCTGCACCAGTTCGAGAACACCGCCCTCACCGAGTTGCCGGCCCTCTTCGAGGAGCACGGCCTGGACCTGAAGGCTCGCATCGACGTCCTCGCGTACGTCAAGGGGCTCCAGGACTGGCAGTCGGGTGGCCATGAGTGGCACATGCGCTCCAGCCGCTACATGAACGGCGCCTCGCAGACCTCCCCGGTCGCCCCGGCCCTCCTCGGCGGTCCCACCGGCCTGGGCACCTCGGCGGCGCGCATCAGGCTGGCGCCCGGCATCACCGGCCCGGGTGGGATCAGGAGTCACCTCCACGTCCCCCTGCAGAAGGTGGGGGCGGTGCCGCTGCCCGAGATCTACATGCCATACACGGCCAGGATGAACCCCAACCTGGACAGCGCCCGCCGCCACGCGGTGGAGTGGGCGCGTGAGATGGGGATGTTCGAGCAGCTACCCGGCTTCCCCGGGCTGGCCATCTGGACCGAGCGCAAGTTCGACGGCTACGACTTCGCCATCTGTGCCGGGGCGATCAACCCGGACGCGCCCGGCCCCGAGCTGGACATCTCGACGTTCTGGCTCACCTGGGGGACCTACGCCGACGACTACTTCCCGGTGATGTTCGGACCCCGGCGTGACATGCTCGGCGCGAAGGTGTTCAACGAGCGGCTGTCGGCGTTCATGCCGCTCGACCTCTCCGCCACCCCGCCGCCGGCCAACCCGATCGAGCGTGGCCTGGCCGACCTGTGGTTCCGTACCGCGACCCCCATGTCGGAGAGCGCGCGTGCCGGGTTCCGCCGGACCGTCGAGGACATGACGGAGAGCTGGCTGTGGGAGCTGGCCAACCACATCCAGAACCGGGTTCCCGACCCGGTCGACTACATCGAGATGCGCCGCAAGACCTTCGGCTCCGACCTCACCATGAGCCTGTCCCGGCTGGCCCACGGCCAGTCGGTGCCGCCCGAGGTCTACAACACCCGGACGATGCGCGGGCTGGACGACTCGGCCGCCGACTACGCCTGCCTGGTCAACGACCTCTGCTCCTACCAGAAGGAGATCCAGTTCGAAGGCGAGCTGCACAACTGCGTGCTGGTCGTGCAGGACTTCCTCAACTGCGACCTGCGACAGGCGGTCGACATCGTCAACGACCTGATGACGTCTCGAATGCGACAGTTCGAGCACACCGTCGCCACCGAGATCCCGGCTCTGTTCGACGACTTCGACCTCGACGGGGAGGCTCGGGAAACAGTCAACGGATACGTGGCGGAGCTGCAGGACTGGATGGCGGGCGTCCTGCTCTGGCACATGAAGACCCGCCGCTACGACGAGTCCGAGCTGAACTACCCACCCGCGACGACACGGCCCCTCGGTGCCCCCGCCGGGCTCGGCACCGCGGCCGCTCACCTTGGGGCGTCCGCGCACCGATACCTCGCGGCGGGTCTTTGAGCATCGATGTGGCCGAGCGTGCCCTGTGCTCTCGCAGGGCCGCTTCCGGGCAGGCGGACAAAGGTGCCGCGCTGCCGTAGCGCGAGGCGGCGTTGACCGGATAGAAATACGTCAACCCTTCATTTAAGGCTTGACGTAAGCATGGCGGCACTGAGAGAGCGCTCTCTCGGTGCCTCGGCGTCGTCATGCCGCCCGTGCTCGATAGGCAGGTCGATGAGAACAGCCCGCGACCAGGATGTGCGTGTGACCTCGCGTACACGCAGAGGCATCTCCCTAATCCGTCTCCTCGCGCTGGCCGCCTCGGCGGCGGCGCTCGCCGCCACCGGCCTGGTGTCCGTGGCGGGCCCCGCCGCCGCGCACCCGGGCGGGGAGCCGGACTTCGGGCCCAACGTCTTCGTGTACGACCCGTCGACGCCCGCCCCCCAGATCCAGGCCAAGCTCGACGAGATCTTCACCCGGCAGGAGAACAACGAGATGGGCACGGACCGCTACGCCGTGCTCTTCAAGCCCGGCCGCTACGACGTCAACGCGAAGCTCGGCTACTACACGACCGTCGCCGGCCTCGGCCAGTCGCCGGACGACGTCGACATCCACGGCGCGGTACGGGTCGTCGGCCAGCCCGATCCGACCTCGGCGGCGGGCATCTCCGCGCTCACCAACTTCTGGCGCTCCGCCGAGAACCTGTCCGTGACGCCGACCGACTGGTCGAACCAGTGGGCGGTGTCGCAGGCGTCACCGATGCGACGGGTCCACATTCGCGGCACCCTCTGGCTGGAGCCGGGGAACGGCGGATTCTCCAGCGGCGGGTACATCGCCGACTCGAAGGTCGACGGGGTCACGATCAACGGCTCGCAGCAGCAGTGGCTGACGCGCGACAGCGTGCTCGGCGACGTCTGGACCAACGGGGTCTGGAACCAGGTGTTCTCCGGCGTGGTGGGTGCCCCCGAGGGAGGCTTCCCCAACCCGCCCTACACGACGCTGCCCACCAGTCCGGTGACGCGTGAGAAGCCCTTCCTGTACGTCGACGGCTCGGGCGCCTACCGGGTCTTCGTCCCGGCCCTGCGCCGCGACACCTCGGGCACGACGTGGGCCGACGGCCGGCAGCAGGGCTCGTCGCTGCCGATCCGTGACTTCTTCATCGCCAAGCCGACCGACAGCGCGCGGAAGATCAACCAGGAGTTGTCGCGCGGCAGGCACCTGCTGCTCACCCCGGGCGTCTACCACCTCGACCGGGCCCTGCGGGTCAAGCACAAGGACACCGTGGTGCTCGGGCTCGGCATGCCGAGCCTGGCCCCCGACACCGGTGACGCGGCACTGCGTGTCGAGGACGTCGACGGCGTCCGGATCGCGGGTGTGCTCGTCGACGCCGGGCGGCGCGAGTCCGACACGCTCGTCGAGGTCGGCGGCGACCGCAACAGCCACCGGGACCACGCCAGGAACCCGATCTCGCTGCAGGACGTCTTCTTCCGCATCGGCGGACCGTGGGTGGGCAGGGCGAAGACGAGCCTCGTGGTCAACAGCGACGACACGATCATCGACAACATCTGGGCCTGGCGCGGCGACCACGGCAACGGGATCGGCTGGACCCAGAACACGGCGGACACGGGCGTCGTGGTCAACGGCGACGACGTGACGGCGTACGGCCTGTTCGTCGAGCACTACCAGAAGTACCAGACGATCTGGAACGGGGAGAGGGGCCGGACGATCTTCTACCAGAGCGAGCTTCCCTACGACCCACCGAGCCAGGCGGCCTGGACCAGCCCGACCGGTAAGGGCTGGGCGTCGTACAAGGTCGGCCGCGGGGTGCGGACCCACGAGGCGTGGGGCCTGGGCGTCTACTCCTACTTCAACCAGGGAGTGGACATCCGCACGGACCGGGCGATCGAGGTGCCCAAGACCCGGGACGTTCGCTTCCACAACATGGTCACGGTCTTCCTCAACGGCAGCGGCGGCATCGAACGGACCATCAACGAGGCGGGCACCCCCGTCGTGGGCTCCTACGGGACGAGCAACGTGGTCAGCTACCCCTGACCCGATCCGGCCGGTGAACGGCGCCGCCCAAGGAGGGCCGTGGTGCGCGGGCCTCCTTGGGCGGTGTCCAAGGGACGTGTTCCCGCACCGGCGGGGGCACGTCCCGCTCCGGCCCGCGCAGCAGCGACGGGAACGACGCCTGGACCGGCAGTGGCCTCGGGGTTCCGAATACAGGTCAGCCGGTGTCGGCTGTCGCTGTCGCCCGGTTGTTTCGTGGCCGGGCGATCAGGCTGCGTTCCGTTAGGGCGCCGAACACCAGTCCGAGGGCGGCCGATACGAGCCCGACGAGCATTACGCGCAGCAGCAGTGCGCGCATCGTCATAGCACGTCCCGTCTGCTGGTCAGTGACAGGGGAAGCCGAGGAGATGCCGGCCGTCGTGGACGAACTCGTGGACGAATCGCCGTCATAGTCAGGTTGATGACAACGTACGATGCGGGTCGGGTTCCGTCCGTGGGCCGGAAGGAAACCAAAGGCATCCACAGACGCCATCCCCCGCTCACCATCCGGAGCCGCCACGTGACGATCCGTTTGATCTTGGTCTGTCATGGTCCCACCGTCGCGCTCTCCCGGGCGTTCTTCCCGGCCGATGAGCCGCTCACCGAACGAGGCGGACACGCGGCAGGGCACGGGTGGGAGTCCGCGGCGACGGCCTGGTGCAGCCCCGCCGCCGCGGCCAGGGAGACCGCGGCGGCGCTCGGACTGGACCCGTCGATCGAGCCCGCGCTGCGCGACTGCGACTACGGGCGCTGGCGCGGCCGCGGGCTCGCCGAGGTTCAGGCCGCCGAACCCGAGGCGATCCAGGAATGGCTCACCGATCCCGCCGCCAGGCCGCACGGCGGGGAGTCGATCGTGGATCTGATCGAGCGGACCGGCGACTGGCTGGCGGGCCTGTGGCGGGATTCCTTCCACGGTCGCGCGGTCGCGGTGACGCACGCCGCGGTCATCCGGGCCGCGCTGGTGAACGTGCTCGCCGCGCCTCCCGCCTCGTTCTGGCGCGTCGACGTCCCGCCGCTGGCCCGGGTTCAGCTCACCGCCCACCACGGCCGCTGGCAGCTGCGCGCGACCGAGCCTGACCGGCCGCCGGTCTGACGGAGAGCCACGACCTCAAGCACGCCGGGCGGCGCGGTGATGAGAGTTCCCTCCCTGCGCCTCGGCATCAAAAACTCATGAGAAAAGCCCATATGGCCGCATATTGCTTTTCGGGGGCACTCGAAAATGCTTGTCAAAATGCGGCGAGCCCGGGTTTCGGTACGGCCATCCTCCTCCACCTCTGGTGAAGAGTGTCTGCTCAGAGGCATCTGACGCGGGTACCTGTAACGAGAGGTTCGACTATGCCGTCCAGGGGAGGTCACACCCGGCCGCGGGTGGGCACCGTGACAGGGATCGCCGACGCCTCGGGCCCAGCCCCTTCGACGCGTGGCCTCGGAGTCCACGGACTCACCACCGGGCTGATCCGCCATCCGCCGTGCCAGAGGTGAAGAACGACCGGCCATCCGACGCGCCGCTGGCCGGTCTGACCGTCATCAGCGGACTCGTGGACGCGATCAGCTACGTGGGCATCGGCCAGGTGTTCATGGCGAACATGACCGGAAACCTGCTCATCCTCGGCTTCGCCGCGGGCGACCCGTCCAAGTTCCCGCTCGTCGCGACGGCCATCGCCGTCATGGGATTCTTCCTCGGGGCCGGGCTGGCCGGGCAGCTGGTCGAGAGGGTTCCGAACGTCCGCCGCAGGCTGATCCTCGCCATGGCCATGGAGACCAGCCTGTTCGGCATCACCACAGTGGGCTCGTTCCTCCTGCCCACCACCCAGGCCGGCCGCTACCCGCTGATCGTCGCCCTGGGAGTCGCCATGGGCGGGCGGAACACCGTCGTGCGCCGTCTCAAGATCCCCGACATCAGTACGACCGTGGTGACCGGCACGTTGGCCAATCTGGCGGCCGATTCGGTTCTCGGCACCGGCAGGCACACACGTGCCCGCCGTCGCGCCGGGGAGATCGTCGCGCTCGTCCTCGGTGCCTGGGCCGGCGTCCTGCTGCTGCGGAACTTCGGGTTCAACGCCACACTGGTGGTGCTGACCGTCCTGATGGCCCTGACAACCGTCCTCTACATCTGGCGCACGTCACCGGCGCGCGCCCGCTGACCTGTTACCGGTCGCGGAAGCAGAGCAGCTGGAAGGAGCGCGGCGGGGGATCCGTTTGGTGAGACGGAAAGGGCCGCCGCGCCATGCCCGCGCTCCTACCCCGACGCGGGACGGCTTCACGATCAGCTCTCAAATTTGACGTCAACGACGAAGTTCACCTCGGTGGCGCCGAGCGAGCCGGTGACCAGCCAGCAGCCTGGATGGGGGAAACCCACGGTGCTTGCCTGAAAGCCGCGTGTCCCGTAGCCGGATGAGAGTTCCTCCGTCACGGTCTCGCCGGTCCGGAGAGAGGTGGCACCCAGTTTCAACCGGCCGTCGAACGCTCGCCACCATCCCATCTTCAGATGGTGTTTGCCGTCCGGCCAGCGGACGGCACGCGAGTCGGAGGTAGGCAACGCCACCCACAGGCCGCCACCGCCGTAGAGGCCGTCGTTTCCGGAGTTCCAGCGAATCGCCTCGGGAGGTGGCGGGGCGGGGCGGTCGGCGGGTCTGGTGACCGGGCACGGCAGGTCTTTTCGCAGAGTGCCCGGCTGCGGCCCGATCCTGGTCGGCGCGGGTGTCGGTCCGGTGGACGCCGACTCCGCGGGTGGTCTCCGTACGTCCGAGGCGCAGGCGGACGCCGCGGCGGCAATGATGATGCCAAGCAGCGGGATCAACGCTCTCAGGTCACCTCTGGTGCAGGTCATGGCGGACTCCTGGGGGCCGGGGGAGAACAGGGCTGTGCGTCATTGATACGTACGAGCGCGATGTCACGATCCCGCGAGGTGGCCGACGGTTGGATGCGGCATCTGCTTCAAGCGGGAGACTGTGACCTGGTCACCCGGACCCGAGTGGTGGGCCGGCACGGAGCCACATGATGCTCTGCGGCCGCGGCGGGAGATCAATGTGCCTGCCCGGCGAGCCATTCGACGAGCGGTGGCCTGACCGCGGCACACAGCGGCTGGTTCCTGGCATCGGTGAGGCGAAGACGGGCCAGCAGCAGCCCGGAGCGCGTGGCGGCCTTGGCGGTGGTCGGGTCGACGGCGTCGAGCATCAGCTTGGCTCGCCGGAACAGGGTGAAGGTGCCGGCATCCTCCACGGTGCCCCATGACAGGTAGATGAACCGGCCTTCGGGGCGGCCCTGGATATGGGGGCCTTTGAGGTCGATGCCGGACGGGGTGGTGGTCGCGGTGCACTCCAGCGTCCAGGTCGCCGACGCGGCGTCGCCGGGCTGCGGGTCGAGCAGCTCTTCTCGCTGGTTTCGGCGTTGGACCGCGACGTGGACGTCGGTGTAGCCGGGAAAGCCAGGGGCGGTGGCGCAGGTGCGGCCTGGCAGGTCGAAGGCCTCGATCCGGATCTGCATGGGATCATCTTCTCGCAAAAGGCGGGGCCGTCAGCGGCGGTGGCGTGTGGCGGCCCCGGCTGGATGCGGGAATCTTCTCTGCCGTGGCATCGACTACCGGGGCGAGCAGAGCGTGCCTGCGGGGGCCAACGTCAGCCTCGTCAGATACCGGTCGGCGTACCCCGTCACGCACGGGTCCTTCGCCCGCAGGTAGACGACGTGAACGGGGCCGTCATAGCGGACGGCGACCGAGCCTGGGATCCTGCTCACCAGGAGCTCGGTGACCGGAAAGTCACGATCGCCGCCGAGGCCCAGCACCGAAGGCAGTCCGGCCGGCAAGGGGCGCGGCGGGTTCACCGGCCGGTGCCGCCAGCCGGAGCAGGCCAGGGCCTCCAGCCGGAGCAGGCCAGGGCCTCCAGCCTGGTGCCCACCCCGCCGCCGAAGTCGCGGGAGATCCGCTCGCTGTAACGGCGGTCGCTGACGAGCGCCTCGTACCCCAGTCCGACCAGGCCGTCCGGGCACCGGGTCGCCGCCGCGCCCGGCGAGCTCCAGCTCGCGGAGACGCCCAGGATCTGCTCGCCGAACCAGGCGAAGTCGCCCTTACTCGCCTTGAGCAGCGCGCCGGCGAACTCCGGTGACCTCTCCGGAACGGGGAGGACCATCCGGGCCAGCGCCTTGAGGTGCAAATCGGTCAGTCTGATCTCACCCAGCCGGGCGGAGGCATACGTGACGGGCCTGCGGCCGGTGCTCTTGATCAGCTCGCGCCAGAGCTTACGCACGTTCCGCCCCCGCAGGGCGCACGCGTCGTCACCGGCACACCAGGTGGTGAAGCGCTTGAACGCCGCCTCAGTGGTGCGCAGTTGCACGCGTTCCATACCGCGCCAGCCCACCGTCGCGTCGGGCGTGCTGTCGAAAACCACTGCTCGGACGTGCCCAGGGTAAAGCCGCGCGTACGCGGCGGCCGGAACCCCGCCGTAGGAGAAGGCCAGCATGTTGAGCCTGTCCTGGCCGAGGGCGATGCGGATCGCCTCCATGTCCCTGGCCACCGAGTCCGAGTCCAGGTGGTCGGCCAGAGCAGTCGTGTCGTCCTGGCGGCACCGATCGACCAGGCGTTCCAGTGCGGCGGCCTGGCCGAGCAGCGCGGTGAGCTGGTGACCCATGGCCTGCTCGACCAGGTCAGGCGATCGGCCAGCGCCGCGATCGGCCCAGGCCCGCCCGCCCCGGCCCTTCGATCCGCTCGGCCAGGCCGAGCGCCGCGCGTCCGGAAGCGCCCGCTAGCATCGGGGTCCCCTGGTCCCGCCTCGCGGATGCCCCCACCGCGGCCGACTCGCGACGGAGCCCGCGTGCCCACGATCGACCCCCGACGTCTCCTCGTCCTCCGTGCCTTCGTGCTGTCCGACTCGGTCACCGCGACCGCGGCGGCGCTGCACCTGACGCCGTCCGCGGTGTCGCAGCAGCTCGCGGCGCTCGAGCGCGAGGTCGGCCACGCGCTCGTCGTACGCACGGGGCGCAAGCTGGCGCTCACGCCGGCCGGGCGTATCCTCGCCGGGCACGCCGAGGAGATCAACTCCCGGCTGAAGATCGCCGAGGCCGACCTGGCCGCGCACGCGGGCGGTGTCCTCGGGCAGCTCCGGATCGGCGCCTTCCCCACGGCGATCAGCTGGTTGGTGGCACCCGCCATCGTCGAGCTGCGCCGCCAGGCGCCGGGCGTCGACGTCACGGTCGTCGACGCGGAGGCGCACATGAGCCACCGGATGCTGATGCGCGGCGATATCGACGTGACCGTCAGCCTGGAGTACGAGTCCGACCCCGAGCGCGACTCCCCCGACATCGTGAAGTTCCCGCTCTACATCGAGCGGTTCAAGGCCGTCCTCCCCCACGCGCACCCGCTGGCCGGCGAGGAGGGCATCGGGCTCACCCAGCTCACCGAGGAGGGCTGGATCATGCCCTCGCCCGGTAACCCGTGCCGCACGATGGTGCTGCAGGCGTGCGCCGAGCTCGGCTTCCACCCGCCGATCACCCACGTCTCGGACGACTACCGCGCCGCGCTGGCGCTGGTCGCCGCCGAGGCGGGGATCTGCCTGGTGCCGGAGTCCGCGCTCTCCGCCCGCGACGCCGACTGGGTGACGATCCTGCCGACGCGCGGCATCGCGCCGCTGCGCAAGGTGATCATGACGACGCGGCGCGACAACCAGGGCCACCCCGTCGTACGTGCGGGGCTGGAGGCGATGCGGGCCGCTGTCGCCCAGCCGGACTCGGAGATCTACGGCCCGCTCGCGCGGTCCGACACCTTCAGCGTCGAGTGACGGCTCCGGCCGACGGCGCGTTCTCGCGGAGGAAGGCGTCGACGTGCCGGTGGTACTCGTCCGGCTTGTCGCGGCGCACGCAGTGGTGGGCGCCCTCGATCACGACGACGTCGAAGCCGGGCGCGACGGCCGTGAGGCGCTCACGGGAGTGCTTGTCGACGATGACGTCGCCGGTGCCGGTGACGAGCAGCGCCGGTACGCCGGCCGGGCCGACCGTGATCTGCCGCGCGGTCGGCGTCCAGATCCGGCGCCTCTCGTGGACCCGCTGCTCCATGTAGTCGATGTCGACGGCCTTCATCGCCTCGGCGAGTGGGCGCAGCTCCTGCTCCGCCCAGTGGGGCTTGAGCTCGCGCTGCATGTCCATGAGCTCCTCGACCGACGCCGTGTCGGCGTAGTCGAAGGGGTCCTTGGTGGTCTGCTCGACGCTGAGCCACGGGTTGGGACCGGCCTCCGGCACCCACCACGGCGGGTCCTCGAGCACGACGCCGGCCACGAGGTGCGGGGCGTCGGCGGCGACGAAGGCGGCGATCCGCGCGCCCATGGAGTGCCCGACGACGAGCGTCTTGCGCCCGGTCTCGTCGAGCATGTCCTTGAGGATGTCGATCGCGTCCTGCACCATCACGTCGGTGGACGGAACGCCCTCGTGCTCGGGCAGGCGGCTGGGCGACTTCCCATGGCCCCGGGCGTCCGGCGCCACGATGTGGTAGTCGCCGCACCAGCGGTCGACGGCGTCGCCGTAGCACGCGCCGGACTCCACGGCGCCGTGCAGGATGAGGATGGCGGGCGCATCTGCTGCGTCCCGCCCGTACTCTCGGACGAACAGGTCGGTTCCCACGTGTCCTCATTCAGTACTCTGTCGCGCCGGCCTCCGGCCGGCTCACGACGGGGTGGTCGTTCGGTGAGTCATGGTCATGATCGTGGCACGCCTGGTCGGCGTCGCGCAACGCTCCCGCAGGTCAGGCCGGCAGCTCCGCCTCCGGTGTCGCCTCGACCAGCGCGCGCGTGCAGGGGTGCTGCGGGGAGCGGAAGATCTCGTCGGACGGGCCGGTCTCGACGATGCGGCCGCGCTGCATGACGGCGACGCGGTCGCTGTAGAGCCGGATCACCGCCAGGTCGTGGCTGACGTGGAGGAACGAGATCCCCTGGTCGCGCTGCAGGTCGGCCAGCAGGTTGAGGATCTGGGCACGCACCGACACGTCGAGCGCCGAGGTCGGCTCGTCCGCGATGATCAGGTCCGGCTTGAGGGCGAGCGCGCGCGCCACGGCGACGCGCTGGAGCTGCCCGCCGGACGCCTCGTGCGGGTAGCGCCCCAGGTAGTCGGCGCCGAGGCCGACCGACTCCAGCAGCGCGACCAGCTCGGCGGTCGACGTCGTCTCGCCGTGCGCACGGAAGACGTTCTCCAGCGTCTGCCGCACGGTCTGCAGCGGGTTCAGCGACGCCAACGGGTCCTGGAAGACCATGGCGACGTTGCGCCGCAGCCGCCGCAGTCCTCGCCGACTGAGGCGGGCGACGTCCTGCCCGTCCGTACGGACGGTGCCGGACGTCGGCACCACCAGGCCGTTGGCCATCCGCGCCAGCGTGGACTTGCCCGAGCCGGACTCGCCGACCAGGCCGAGCGCCTCGCCCCGCTCGACGTGGAGCGAGACGCCGTCGACGGCGAGGAAGCCCTTGCGCCCGCGGCCGAAGCCACCGGCGGTGCGGTAGCGCTTGCTGACGTCGGTCATCTCCAGGATCGGCTCGCTCACCGGGCGACCTCCTGCGGTGCGGGGAGACGATCGAGGTGGCAGGCCGCAAGGTGCAGGCCGCCGCCCTCGCTGGTCGGGCGGACGGTGGGCAGCGGTGTCTCGACGACACAGCGCTCGCCGACCTGGTCCGCGAGGCCGCAGCGCGGCGCGAAGGCGCAACCCGGTCCGGCGTCGCGCAGCGACGTGGGCGCGCCGGGGATGGCGCGGAGCCGGGTCCGCTCCCCTCCGGTGTCGAGTCGGGCGTCCAGCCGCGGCGTGGCCGCGCGGAGACCGGCGGTGTACGGGTGGGCGGGCTGCTCGAAGATGTCGCGGAGGCTGCCGTACTCGGCCTGGCGGCCGGCGTACAGCACGAGGACGTCGTCCGCCGCGCTCCCCACCACTCCGAAGTCGTGGCTGATCAGGAGCATCGCCATGCCGTACTCCTGCTGGAGCTCGCGGAGCAGGGCCAGGATCTGCGCCTGCACCGTCACGTCGAGCGCGGTGGTCGGCTCGTCGGCGATGAGGAGCGCCGGCCGGTTCACCAGGGCCATCGCGATCACCGCGCGTTGCCGCATGCCGCCGGAGAACTCGTGCGGGAAGCGGCATACGGCGTCCGCGGGCTCGGGGATGCCGACCCGGTCGAGCATCTCGACCGCACGGGCCCGCGCAGCGCGGCGGGTGACCGACGGGTTGTGCAGGCGGACCGCCTGGGCGATGTGCGCGCCGATGTCGAGGTACGGGCTGAGCGCGGACATCGAGTCCTGGAACACCATGGCCACGTCGGAGCCGCGGGCCCGGCGCAGCTCGCGCTCGTCGGCGGAGAGCATCTCCCGGCCGGCGACGACGATCCGGCCCCGGGCGCTCGCCCCGCGCGGCAGCAGCCGCATGATCGCCCGGCCGGTGATCGTCTTGCCCGACCCCGACTCGCCGACCACGGCGAGCGTGCGGCCGCCGTCCAGCCTCACGGAGAGGTCCCGGACGACATCGGCGGTGACGCCGCCGCTGGTGAACGAGACGCACAGGTCCTCGACCTGGAGTACGGGGTCAGGCACGGCGGATCCTCGGATCGAGAAGCGGCATCAGCAGGTCGGCGATCAGGTTGCCGATGATGATGAGGAAGGCGGAGAAGAGCGTCACCCCGACGACGATGCTCAGGTCGGACTCGTTCACGCCGGACAGCAGCAGGTCGCCGAGCCCGTGCAGGCTGAACACCTTCTCCGCGATCACCGACCCGCCCAGGAGCGCGGTGACGTCGAGCGCGAACATCGCCACGACCGGCACCATCACGCCGCGGACGGCGTGCCGGTTCACCTGCCGGGTCGACGCGCCGCGCGCGGTCATCGCGACGAGGTGGTCGGCCGAGAGCTCGTTGAGGAGCTGGGTGCGGGTGACCCGGATGTAGCCGGCGGCGAGGATGAACGACAGCACCATCCACGGGCCGATCAGGTGCCAGGCCCAGTCCGTCGGTGACTCCGAGAACGACACGAAGCCGGAGTACGGCAGCGCGTTGAGCATGAAGCCGAAGACCTGGACGACGAGCAGGCCGACGAGGAAGGTCGGCACCGACAGCCCGAACATCGCGAAGCCGGTCGAGAACCGGTCGACGATCCCACCCTTGCGTATCGCCGACAACGCGCCGAGGCCGATGCCCACGACGAGGCACAGGACGGCCGCGCCGACCGCGAGTGACAACGTGACGGGCAGCCGCTCGGCGATGAGCGTCGTGACGTCGCTGCGGTTCGGGAATGAGTAGCCGAAGCAGGGTGCGTGGCAGTGCACCTGCTGGGCGCCCTCGCCGTACGTGCGGCCGACGAAGAGGCCCTTCACGAACTCGGTGTACTGCCACACCGCGCTCTGGTCGGTCTGCATGTAGGCGCTGACCTTGGCCCGGGTCTCGGGCGGGCACGGCTTGCCGCACATGGCGCGGGCCGGGTCCTTCGAGGCCCCGAAGAAGAGGGCTATCGTCACGAAGGCGATCGCGAGGAGCATGAACACCGCGGTGACCATGCGGCGGGCGATGTAGACGATCATGCAGCATCCTCCGTGCGCACGTCGAGGACGTCGCGGAGCGCGTCACCGGCGAGCGTGGCGCCGAATACGATCAGGAACACCACGGCGCCCGGGAAGAGCATGTACCAGACGTCCGCACCGCTGTAGATCCACGGCAGCGAGTCCGAGAGCAGTTTGCCGAGGTCGGGGACGTCGCCACGCAGGCCGACGCCGAGGAACGACAGTCCCGCGACGACGCTGACGTTGCCGGGCAGTGACATCGCGAACAGGACGACGACCAGGCCGAAGAGGTGCGGCAGCATCTCGCGGCGGATGATCTGCCAGGGCGGAGCCCCGGTCGCGCGCGCCGCCTCGACGAAGGCGCGGGCGTTGATGGCGCCGGCCTGGGCGCCGATGATCCGGGCCGGGACGGTCCAGCCGAAGAAGGCCAGTACCAGCACGAGGACCAGGCCCCGCGGCATCTCCGGCGGCACGATCGCCATGATCGCGATGACGAACATCAGGCCCGGGAAGCCGAACATGAAGTCGATCACCCGCCCCGCGACGGCGTTGAGCCAGCCGCCGAAGTACCCGATCGCCGTACCGAGGACGGCGGCGAAGGCGATCGACAGGATGCTCGCCCCGAACGCGATGAACAGCGACGAGCGGATGCCGTAGACGATCTGGGCGAACAGGTCGACGCCCGTCACCGGGGCGACGCCGAGCCAGTGGTCGGCGCTGACGCCACCGAAGGCGCCCAGCGGACGGCCGCCGTCCGGGTCGAGCAGGTCGGGGTGGAAGGTGCTCGGGTCCTGTCCCTCGATCCGCACGAGCAGCGGGGCGCAGAGCCCCGCGACGAGCGGCACGACCAGCATGACCAGGCCGGCGACGCCGGACCGCTTCCGGAGGAAGCGGCCGAGGGCCGGCGTACCCCGGCCCTCCGCCTGCTGGATCTCAGCGATCGACACCGACGACCAGCTCATTCGCGAACGGCGGGTAGGCGGGGATGAAGTAGTTCAAGATCTTCGAACCGGCCAGGGCCTGCGTGCGCTGCACGAGGATCGGCACGACCGGGGCGTCCTCCATGATCTGCTTGTCGATCGCGGCCCACATCTCGCCGGCCTTGTCGAGGTCCGGCTCCGCGATCGCGGCGTCGATCGCGGCGTCCACCTCGGGGTTGGAGAACTTCGAGGCGTTGCCGCCGCCGTTGTCGATCTCGCTCGACGCGAACAGCGGCTGGATGGTGCTCATGCCGCTCGGGAAGTCCGCTCCCCAGCCGTTCGTCGTCATGTCGTAGTCGCCGTCGGCGGACGAGACGAGCTCGGACCAGGTGTCGCCGTCGAGGCCCTTGAGCTCGACCTTGACGCCGACCCGCGCCAGCGAGTTCTTGATGCTCTGGGCTTCCTTCTCCTCGATCGCACTCACGTCGGTCGGGTAGGTCAGCGTGAGCTTCAGGTCGGAGACGCCAGCGTCGGCGAGCAGCTTCTTCGCCTTGTCGACGTTGCCGGTGTCACCGCCGTCGTACAGGTTGTACTCGGTGTAGCCGGGGATGCCGGGGGTCATGATGGTCGAGGTGATCTGGCCGCCGAACTTCGGGCCGCCGTACACGCTCTGCACCTCGGCCTTGTTGATCGCGTAGTTGATCGCCTGCCGCACGCGGACGTCGGAGAGGCCCGGGCGCTTGACGTTCATGGCGAGGTAGCGGAAGTAGCCCGACGGGCTGTTGGCCATGCGGTCGGAGATCGACGGGTCGGACTCGATCCGCTGGAACTGCGACGGCGAGATGAGCGCGTTGCTGATCGCGGTCTTGTCCTCGCCCTTGTCATCGATGAGGCGCTGCACGATCGTGTCGTTGTTCAGGCCCATGTCGAGGACGATCTTGTCCGGGCCGGCGAACCGTGCCTGGTCGGTGTCGGCCTTCCAGTTCGGGTTGCGCTCCAGCACCGCCTGCGAGCCCTTGCGGAAGCTCGTCACCTGGTACGGGCCGCTGGCGACCGGGTGCTCGCCGTACGTCTCCGGCTTGGTGTCGGCCGCAGCCGGCACCGGCGCGAAGGCCGGCATGCTGACGATCCACGGCCAGTTGCCGAACGGACGCGTCAGGTGGAAGACGATCTTGTGGTCGTCGACGACCTCGATGGAGTCGAGTTCCTTGCCGTCGTACGGGCCGTCGTAGTCGGTGCCGCCGACCAGCAGCGTCTTGTGGTAGCCGAGGCCACCCTGGAACATCGGCGCGAACGACCGCTCGATGCCGTACTTCACGTCCTGCGCGGTGATCGGGCTGCCGTCGGAGAACTTCAGGCCCTCCTGCAGCGTGAAGGTCCACGTCTTGCCGCCGTCGTCCGTCGTACCGGTGTCGGTGGCGAGGTCCGGCACGAGGGTCGTGTCCTTGTCCGGGAACGTCCGCCACGACGTCAGCCCGCGGTGCACCCACCGCAGCCGGCTGGTCGGCACCATCTGCGCGTTGGCGGTCTCGAAGGACTCGGTCGCGCGCCGCGAGAGGTAGTGCAGGGTCCCGCCCTGGGGCACGGACTCGAGCGCCGTCGTGTTCTTGCCCTTCGTCGGCTCGGTGGACTGCGAGTTCGCGTTGCAGCCCGCCATCACGAGGGCCAGGACGAGCGCGAGCCCTGCGGGCACCACTCTCCGGGATCGGTTCGCCATAGATCGCGCTTCCTGTGAAGCGGTCCCGATCGGTCGGGTCCGCTGCTTGAATCTCAGGAAGGGAGTCTGTTGGCGGGCGAGAGCGTGCGTCCATCGAGGAGTTTTGCAGGGAACCTTTCAGAAAATCTTACAGATCGCGGAGATCTGCGCGCGCGGCGTCCATGATAGCCCGGCGGTCCCCAGGGTCGAGGGACGCGGGGACAGCCATTAGCGGTGAGATGGATCATGGTGCGGATGGTCACCGCGACCTGCGGAAACACTAAAGATCGTGTTATCACGCCGGACCATCCCGCCATGTTCGGGCCGAAAAGCTGACTCAACACTGTTGGTCGTGCATCGCCCTGACCTGCTCGAACAGCCCGTACCGCCAATGACTGTCCCGCTGTTCCTCGACCCTGTGGTCCTACACAACCAGCGCGAGGGCCTCGTTCAGCAGGTGGCGCAGCTCGGGACCCTCGATGACGGCCCTGTTGTCCGGCAGCGGGTGCCACTGAAACAGCACAAGCACCCAGAGCTCCATGCGATCGAAATCCTCCGCGGTGTACTCCCACAACTCCGGAACGGTGTCATCCGACTCCGTGGCCCGGTAGGCCACGAAGGTATCGGGAACAACCATTTCGCTCCCGTCGGGGGAGAAACGCTCGGCGAACTCCTCGGCGGGAGGACGTCCGGAGAGTCTGTTCAGCGAGAGTGCGTAAGACAGGAAGCCACCGATGACCCGGTCCGGGTCATCGGTAACGGAGAAGCTCCGGCCCTCAAGGCGAACGGTGCGCATATCTGACGCAGGCTACCGTTGCCTTCGTCCGTGGTGAGCGCCCGACGCCTGTCCCTCGACCGGCCCGTCGCCTGCTCCGGCCTATGGAACTGGTAAAGGTCACTCGATCATCGATCTTTACCAGTTCCATAGGCCAAGACATCTCGAATGTTCGGGACGTTCTGGTCGTGCTCGACGGTCAGGCCGGCCAGGCGTGCTGGTAGTCGGCGAGGGTCGGGGTTGAGGAACAGCGGAACAGCCGTTGGCGCTAAGCCGCCTCGTCGCAGGTCGCGGAAGTCCGTGCAGGGCACCGGTGCAGCGTTTCCTGAGGCCGCACCCTCACGTCAGCCGACCCTGACCGCCTGCCCACTTCGCATTTGACCAGTTCACCGCCACAACGAGAAGCAAGATCTTTCTCACCGCCAACGGCTGTTCCGCTGTTCCTCAACCCCGAACTCTGCACGCGACAGTACCGCCCGGCGCCGAACGCCTGCCGTAATCCGGGGTGCTGGGACTATTTCCGCAGGATTGAACGCTAAGACCGACCGGCGCGTCCTGAGCTGTGGGAAGTCGGCATCCAAGTCTCGGAAAAGCCCTCTCGATCGGCGTCTTCGGAGCCTACTGACCCCATGCTGACCAGCAGCGGAAGGCTTAACGTTCAATTCCGGCCGGATAGTCCCAAGACCCCGGAGCCGTTCGCCGCCGGCGAGCTGCTCGGCCCGGGCAGGCAGAAGGGGACGCAGGCACCTCCAAGTCAATCTCAAGCGTGATCTTCTACACCTAGGGGTGTGAATACGATCCCTCCGCGGCAGCGCCGCTCACTATCTCGCCGTACCCTGCTCCTGGGCGGGCTCGGCGCCCTGGCCGCCATCGGCGTGCCGACCATGGTCGCCTGCACCCCCGACCCCACACCAAACGCCACCAAACCCACACCAAACGCCGCCCTCACCGGCCACACCCATTGGGTCTTCTCTGTGGCGTTCAGCCCGGACGGCAAAACCCTCGCCACCGGCAGCGCCGACAAGAGCGTGAAGTTGTGGGACGTGGCCGGCCGCAACACCGTTGCCACCCTCACCGGCCACACCGACGATGTCATCTCGGTGGCGTTCAGCCCGGACGGCAAAACCCTCGCCACCGGCAGCCTCGACAAGAGCGTGAAGTTGTGGGACGTGGCCGGCCGCGAAACCATTGC
>NZ_JBEOZN010000041.1:50525-73217 GCF_040298085.1 Streptosporangium sp. NPDC001681
CTCGGTGGCGTTCAGCCCGGACGGCAAAACCCTCGCCACCGGCAGCCTCGACAAGAGCGTGAAGTTGTGGGACGTGGCCGGCCGCGAAACCATTGCCACCCTCACCCACACCGACTCTGTCTCCTCGGTGGCGTTCAGCCCGGACGGCAAAACCCTCGCCACCGGCAGCCTCGACAAGAGCGTGAAGTTGTGGGACGTGGCCGGCCGCGAAACCATTGATACCCTCACCAACCACACCGAGAGGGTCTCCTCGGTGGCGTTCAGCCCGGACGGCAAAACCCTCGCCACCGGCAGCTTCGACGAAACAGTCCGGTTGTGGGACGTGGCCGGCCGCGAAACCATTGCCGTCCTCACCGACCACAACGGCGGGGTCTCCTCGGTGGCGTTCAGCCCGGACGGCAAAACCCTCGCCACCGGCAGCCTCGACAAGAGCATGAAGTTGTGGGAGGTGGCCAGCCGCGAAACCGTTGCCACCCGCACCGGCCACACCGGCGAGGTCTCCTCGGTGGCGTTCAGCCCGGACGGCAAAACCCTCGCCACCGGCAGCCTCGACAAGAGCGTGAAGTTGTGGCCGGCCCGCTGACTCAGTAGATCATCACCGCTGCAGCCCTACCGCCAAAATCCGGTCCGATCCTCCCCGGAGGCCGCACCGGGCCCGCCGCGACATGCACCGGCTCACCCGGTGATCGGACCTTGCCATATGGAAAGCTCCGAAGGGCGCAGCCGGATGCGCCGGGCGGCCACGCGGCGTTGCCCCTCACCGGAGAGCCGGGGGTCCCTCGCGCGCCCGCGCGTAGGACCCCTCTCAAAACTCCCTGGCGTCCATGGCCTGCGGACCTACGGTGGGTGCCCATGACTCTCCCCCCGCTCTCTTCCGACGAGCCCGCCTCCGCCGTCCAGCTCGGTGCCGCCATGGTCGCCCTGGGCCTGTACGACGGGACCAACACCGCCGCCGAGCACGCGAGTGAGGCGGCCCGGCTCGGCGGGCCTGGCCCGTACCGGATGCGGCTGGCCAACGCGCTGCTCGGCGCGGTCCAGGTCGAGGCGATGCTCGCCGAGAGCGCCGCAACCGGCACCGAGGACCTGGCGGCCGCGCACCGCCAGCAGCTGGTGACCGCGGGCGTGGCCGACGACCCGGACAAGCTCACCGGCTTCCTGCGCTGGCAGGCGCTGCGGGTGGCCGGCCCCCTGCGGCTGGTCGCCCAGGACCCGTCGACCGGGCCGATCCCGCTGGCGGCCGCGCACGCCGCCGAGGGCCTGCAAAAGCTGCTCGGCGTCATCGGCGCCGGGCAGGTGCCCGACGTGGAGACGGTCATCGAGCACCTCGCCGAGATGCGGGCGGCCCGCGAGTGCCTCGTTGCCGCGATCGGCAACGTCGACATCCTGCTCGACATGCTCAACGGCATGACGGCGCTGCTCGGTGAGGACTGATCCGGCCTGCCGTCGGCGACGTCGACCGGGCGGCCGCCGACCGCGATCAGGTGACCTGATCGCCTATCTTGCTGCCGGGACCAGATGTGTGGCCAATTGCATCCGATGCGAATACGCCAGCGATGGCACGGGCTCCTGAGCTGGGCCTGCGGGGAGGGCTTACGGCGGGAATGAGATTCGCCGAAAGGGGCGCGTGGGGCTGACCTGGGTGGTTCATTGGCACTCGCATCGGATGCGAAAAATTCGCATCAAGCGGGAACCCTTGGAGGCGGTGGCCGGTGGGCGCGGAGGGGGTGGGGCCGGGGTCGGCGCGGCTCCATCTGGTCGGCGGGGTACCGTTGCTACGGCCGGAGGAGCAGGTGTTCGCGGCAATGTTGGACGGCTGGCGGAACCAGCAGCTGGCGCGGCGGCTGGCGTTCTCCACGGTGGAGGGCCGGGAGCGGGACGTGCGGATGTTCGCCGCGCACGTGGGGCGTTCCCGTGGGCGTGGACGCCGCAGATGGTGGATGAGTGGATGACCGATCTGCGGGCGGTGCGGCGGCTGCGCCGCTCGACGCTGCGGACGCGTCAGTTGTCGGTGAAGCTGTTCTGCCACTACATCACCGATCCGGCTTACGCGTGGCCGACGGAGTGCGAGGCGCGATTTGGGACGCATCCGGTCCAGGTGGTGCACGAGTGGAACGCGATCACCCACGTCCAGGACGCCGAGGGAGACCCGGTCAAGCGAGCGTTCACGCCAGATGAGCTGCAGGTGTTCTTCGATCACGCCGACGCCGAAATCGCGCGGATCCGCAACGCCGGCCGCAAGGGCTGGCTGCCCGCCTTCCGGGACGCGACGCTGTTCAAGACGGCCTACGCCTATGGGCTGCGCCGCAACGAGGTCCGGATGCTTGACCTGGCGGATTTCGGCCGTAACCACTCGGTTCCTGAGTTCGGTCACCGGGGCGTCTGCTACGTCCGGCACGGCAAGGCGATGCGGGGTTCACCGCCAAAGCCGCGCAGCGTACTGACGGTGTTCCCCTGGTCGGTTGACGTCCTGGCTGAGTGGACCGAGGAGTTCTGGCCGCTATTCGAACGCGAGACCGCGGCGCTCTGGCCGACGGAGCGGGCGGATCGGATCGGCCTGGACCGGATCGACCATCGGTTCGCCGACTACCGCGACGCCCTTGAACTGCCCGAAGGGCTGGACTTCCACTCCCTGCGCCGCTCCTACGTCACCCACCTGATCGAGGACGGCTGGGACGCTTTGTTCGTCCAGCAGCAGGTCGGCCACGAGCACGCCTCCACGACGTCGATCTACACCTGCGTGTCCTCGGACTTCCGGACCCGCACCCTGCGCCAGGCCCTGGACGCCACGATGGAGACCGCACTGAACCCGGCCAGCAGGAGGGCACGATGAAGCGGCAGGTCGACTATCGGTGGCGGCTACGGGAGATCATGGCCGAACACGGCATGTTCCGGGTCAGCGACCTCATGCCCCACCTGGCCGACCGGGGGATCGCCTTGTCGTCCTCGCAGGTTCACCGGCTGGTCAGCGGCACTCCCGAACGGCTCTCCCTGCCCGTCTTGGCCGCCCTCTGCGACATCTTCGGGATCGGGCCCGGCGACCTGATCGTCACCACCGCGCAGAACGCGGTCCGCAAGACCGGCACCGCCGACCGAGCCGCAGGCGTCGTCGACCTCGCCAGCCTGCGCCCCACCCGGGCACGCATCCGGCCCGACGCATGACATGGGAGATCGTCCCCGACGAACCGTCCGACGGCGAGACGCTCGACGCGGCGACGCTCGACCGCCTGCATCGGACGCTCCCACCGCCGCGCGATGACCCCGCCTACCGCGCCTGGCTGGCCGACCAGCGGGCCTGGCGGAACCACGACCGGCGCGCACTCGAACGGCGCCTGCGCGCCCTCTTCGACGACGGCACTGGCCACGACCATCCCGCCCTCGCCCCGCTCGGCTGGGACCTGATCGCGATGCCTGATCCTTCCCGCGGCCTGGTCTGGCTCGACAACAACCCCCCTGGTCAGCACCTACCTACGCGGCCTTGCCCAGGGAACGATCCCCCTCACCCACCAGGGCCTGCACGACCTCGGCAGCTGGCGGACCGCTGCCCACCTGCGCGACCTGCTCATGGCCACCGGCGCGCTCCCCGCGATCGACCGGCAGATCACGCACTTCGAACGCTGGTGCCAGCACCGCCTCGCCGAGATCCCCGACCCCGACCACGCCCAGCTCCTGCGCGGCTTCGCCCGCTGGCGGCTCCTGCCCCGCCTTCACTCCCGGGCCCGCCACAGCCCACTCAGCACCGGCTCTCGCAACTCCGCCGCAGGCAACATCAACGGCGCCGTCGCCCTGCTGACCTGGCTCGCCGACCGCGACACCGCCCTCGCCGATCTCCGACAAGCCGACATCGACGCCTGGTTCGCCACCGGCCCCGACACGCGCCGCAGCCGCGCGTTCCTGCGCTGGGCCATGACCGCAGGCCATGCGCCCCGCCTCGCTTTCCCCGCACACCGCCAGACGCCGAGCGCCCCGATCAGCCAGGACCGGCGTCTCCAGTTGCTCCGCCGGTTCCTCACCGACGACACCATCGACCTGCGCACCAGGGTTGCGGCCTGCCTCATCCTGCTGTTCGCTCAGCCCGTCACCCGCCTGCTGCGTCTCACTCTCGACGACATCCTCGACGACGGGCAGATGTTCTTGCTGCTCGGCACCCCGCCCACCCCGTCCCCGAGCCGTTCGCCGCCCTGATCCGCGAACTCGCCGACCACCGCGCGAACATGAACACCGCGGCCAACCCGCGATCAGCAAGGACGCCCTGAAGAAGATCAGCGGGGAGTTCCGCTTCTGGCGGCTTCACCACTGGATCGGCTCGACCTTCGCTCAATTGGCCAAAGCGATCGACCCGATCGTCAGCGGCTGGATGCGGTACTAGTGCGCCGCGAGGCGCTGTTATTCCGTATGGAGGTGAAAGACCGCCATCTATTCGTCGTCGTAGCGGCGAATTGAAGCTGGAGGAAGCCTGACCCGGGAGTCGCCGGGGAGGGTGGGAGCAGCCTCGACAAAGTCGCGTCGGTTCGGAACTGTCGGACGGGCCGGGCGCGGTGAGCGAGACGGGAAGGTATACGTGAGGAACCGGTGTTGTTACGCCTCTTGAGCATCCGCCAGCTCTAACCCGACGGATTCGGGCTGGTTAGCGGCGCGCACCCGCACCTTCCAATCGGGAGGTTCGGGGAACTCTCGGCAGGGTCTTAGTAGCTCGGACCGGGAGGCCATGGTGAAAGGCTACGGCGTAACCATGGCGATGCCGCAGGGGTAGAGCCGGGTGCCTAACCCGTCAAACGGATAGCAGTGAACGCGGGAACCATCCGTTTCCGTTCCATGCTTCACCTTCAGCCAGAGGGAGAAGGTGGGATAGGCGCGACGTCGGCTGAAGGCGCGGATGGGGCGGAGCCGCCGTAGTACTCCGAGCCGGGGAAAGCCCGTGCACATGGGGAAGGGCGGCAGCGTGTCAAGTCAAGGAGGGAAAGCAATGTCCGAAGATGCTCCGATGAACGTCGGAGCTGTGGGGTGGCCTGATCCTGACACGGCGCACTTCACGGTACGGAGAATGCAGACCAAATTGCATCGCTGGGCGATCGATAATCCCGATCGCTGTTTTGGCGACCTGTTCAACCTCGTCTACGACCCGGCGTTCCTGGTGGCCGCGTGGGAACGCGTGTCCACCAATAAGGGCGCTAAGACCGCAGGGATCGACAAAGCCACCGCTGCCATGGTCGAATCCTGGGTCGGGGTCGAGGCTTTCCTGGAGCAGATCCGGGACGCGCTGAAGTCAGGTGAGTTCCGGCCGGTCGAGGTACGGCAAGTGATGATCCCGAAGGGTAATTCCGGGAAGTTCCGGAAGCTCGGTATCCCCACTGTCGCTGACCGCGTGGTCCAGGCAAGCCTGAAGCTGGTGCTCGAACCTATCTTTGAGGCGGACTTCAGACCGTGCTCATATGGGTTCCGCCCTAACCGTCGAGCGCATGACGCGATCGCCGAGATCCACCTCCTCGGGTCCAGTGGATACCATTGGACTCTGGAATGCGATATCGAAGCCTGCTTCGATGAAATCGATCACACGGCTTTGATGGATCGCCTGCGGAAGAGGATTAAGGACAAGCGCATCTGCTCGTTGGTGAAGGCGTTCCTGAAGTCCGGGCTTCTCACCGAACTCGGAAACAGGGAAGAGACCCACACTGGGACCCCACAAGGGGGAATTCTTTCGCCGTTGCTCGCCAATATTGCCTTGTCGGCGCTGGATGAACATTTCGACCAGCTATGGCAACAGAAAATGGGCACGGACGGGCAGCGGCGCCAACGTAAGAAGAAAGGCCTCGGGAACTGGCGGCTAGTCCGCTATTGCGATGACTTCGTCGTTATGGTGTTCGGTGAACGTCATCATGCAGAGGCCTTGCGTGAAGAGGTGTCGGCCGTGCTCGCCCCCCTGGGATTGCGACTGGCACCGGAGAAGACCCAGGTGGTCCACCTTGATGAGGGCTTCACGTTCCTCGGCTTCGATATCCGCCGGATGCGGAAGCGAGGAACCAGCAAGCACTACGTCTATACCAAGCCGTCCACGAAAGCCGTTCAGTCGATCAAGGACAAGGTAAGGGCCAAGACGTACAGGTCAACCCGCTATCAGGATCTGGGTGAGCTGCTCACCGACCTGAATAGATCCCTCGCGGGGTGGGCGAATTACTTTCGGCACGGTGTGTCCAAGGCGATCTTCAGTGTCGTTGACTCCTTCACATGGAATCGACTGATGCGCTGGATACGCGCCAAGTACAGAGGACGAACCGGGCTGTCCATGAAGGAACTCCGTCGCCGCTTCTGCGATCAGGGGTGGAGATTCGCTCACAACGGGGTCGTATTCACCGGCGCGGCCAGCGTCGCTGTGACTCGCTACCGCTATCGCGGCAGGAACATACCGACCCCATGGACCCCGAAACAGGCAGCCGCCCCGACAAGCAGCTGACCAGCGGGCAAGACACGTGGAGCGCCCGGTGCGGTGAGAGCCGCACGCCGGGTGCGGCGAGCGGGTCGGGGAAACGGGCTGGCCGTGAGGCCGGCACCGCGCCCCGACCCGACTCAACCGGCGCGTTCTACCGCACCGCCCTGCATCCCCTCCTGCAACGCATCAACTCCTACCTGGTGCGCTGGATCCGCAACAAGTATCGACGGTTGAAATCGGTTAAGAAGGCCCTCCGTGCCTACTACGGCGCGACAAAGGCCTACCCCGCCATGTTCCGGCACTGGCGGTGGACACCGAACGCCTGGCGAACAGGATGACAAGAGCCCGGTGACGGGAGACTGTCACGCCGGGATTCTGTGGGAGCCCGAGGCTGCGATGCCTCGGGCCACCCGACCGCAGGTCAAAGCTCCCTTAAGGACCTTCGGGCACAGCTTGGAAGGTGGGCCGCTGACCTGCATGTCGGCCCTTCACTCGGGTCCGCGTGACCGGCCGCAAAGTAGCGAGAAAGACCAGTTCACAGCCTCCCGGCAGCATCCTTGATCAGGATGCGAAGCCATAGCGCTCCGCGGCCGTCTGGAATGCCGGCCTTCTCGCGGGGCCGATGAACAGCCACGATGCGGTCCAGGCTCTCTGTCAGATGATGGAGCCGATCACTCACAGCTACTTTGCCCCTGGTGGCGTCGACCCGAGTGGAGGGCCTTCAAGAAGCGACGCGGCAGCGCATATGTTTGTGGACGACCGTCGCCGACGAAAGCGTGGAGATCGTGGCGGAAGATGGCGTCCCCCCTGCCCGCGGCAGTGTGACCACTGCCTGGATCGGTGTGGCTCTGGCCGCGGCGTCTCTGCTGAACTACCTCGTCTGGCTGGGGTGGGACCGGGAACGGGTCGTCGAGCCGGACGGGAGTCTCAGCGGCCCCTATGAGCCGTGGCAGGTGGTCGGCCTGGTGGTCTGCCTGGGAATCCTCGCCGTCCTGGCCGGCAGGCTCGGCCTCCCGAAGATCGGCACGATCAGTGTCGCGGGCGTGATGTGGCTGTGCTGGTCGATCGACGCCGCGATGTCGGACGACAGCGGTCTGTGGGCCGTGGGCGCGGTGATGTTGTTGCCCGCCGTCCTTCTCGGTGTCGGTCTGGTCGCGTTCCTCGCGGCTTCCCGCAAAGCCACGGGCCGGGAAACTCGGCCCGACGAGTGACCAACGCCCGCCGGGCGGTTGCCCGGGCTGTCGGCACTCGCCGGTGCGGGTTTCCGGCCGACGGCTCCGGCGCCGTGACGCGGCCGGGGTCTCCGTGTGGCCCTGCCGGTGGTTCTGGCGCCGGCCCGGCCGCTCGGCCGTACGGCCTGCGAGCCCCGGCTCTCCGTATCCGTTCATTCGCGCGGTGGCGGTGGAGGAGACGGTGGCAGGCCCTGCCATGGGGGCGGACCCGTCGGTGGTGGAGCCGGTCGTCCGGAAGGCTGCGCGTATGGTGGAGGTCGCTGATACCCCTGGTGGGGATGGTACGGCCCCGGTGGGGGCGGCGCTCCGTGTGGCTGGGGTGGCGTCCCGTGTGGTGGGTGCGGCGGTCCGGCCATGCTTGCCCGCCGCCAGCGGCGGTTGCGGATTATGAGGACGATGACGACGACCAGGATCAGCACCATGACGGCCACCTGGATGGCGGCACCGACGGGATCGGTGACGGTGACCTCGATGAAGGGTTCGTCGTCGGCCTCGCTCCGGGAGGGCCGGGGAGTCGGGGTGGGGGAGGCGGGAGGCGTGCCGAGCGGGTTGGCGTCGACCTGCCGTGTTCTGGCGGTCAGGGCCCGCACCGGATCGACGACACCGTAGCCGGAGAATATGTCGCGCCCCTTGTCGTCGCGGTCCTTCGCAGTGCGGATCAGCCGGTTGACCACGTTGTTCGCGTCGAGGTCGGGGTACTTCGCGCGCACCAGGGCGGCCACCCCCGACACGATCGCCGCCGCGTTGCCCGTGGTATCGCTGACGAGGTAACCATTGTTCGACATCCGCCGGGGCGCGGGATGGATGATTCTCACGGCGGGAGCCGCGAGCGCCAGCTCACGGCCGGTTATGGAACTGGACCAGGCGCTTCCGGTTCTGGTCGTACCGGCGACGGCGATCACACCGGGGATCGAGGCGGGGCACTGGACACCGACACCGTATTTGCGGTCACCAGCCGGCGCGACGACCGCGACGTCCTTGCGGAGCGCGTAGCGGACCGCTTCGTACTCCTCCTGAGAGCAGTGGTTGAAGGACACCGAGATGTTGATCACGTTTGCGCCGTTGTCGGCGGCCCACCGGATGGCTCGGTCGAGGGTGTCGGAGGTGGGTGACCTGCCGAGGTTGACGGGCAGGATCCTGGCATCGGGCGCGATGCCGAGCGAACGCATGTCGTTGCCGCCGGGGCCGACGATGAGCCCGGCGACTCCGGTGTCGTGGCCATACTCACCGGTGTCCTCCCGGCCGTCGGCCGCCGCGGCCTTGTCGTAGGAGCGCCCCCGAAGAACGCGTCCCTTGAGGTCGGGGTGGTCGGCGTCGACGCCGCTGCCGAGGAGGGCCACCACCACCCCTCTGCCCCTGGACAACCGGTGCGCCTGCTCGACCCGCAGGGTGTCCAGATGCCAGGCCAGCCCGCGAACGGTGTCGGCCCGCGCGGGGGTGGCGAGCACACCGGGGACGACGCAGGAAAAGAGGACTGTCGCCACGGCCACACCGGCTCGAATCAGCCGTCGCGAGGCCTTCGATATGTACATACGGCTTCCCCGGCTCGGGAGTTCTGCGGCTTGGGATGTTTCTCAGCCTGCCGTACTTGATCATGACCTGGCAACCGATGCCGGTGGCGGCCCGGATTCTCACCGCGCTCCGATCCGCTGCCGCGTTCGTTTCGCGAACGATGGTGTACGACCGGCCGGTGCCACGCGGGGCCGCATCGGTCCGAAGGTCGCCGAAGGGCCGACGGTGATCCAGCGCAACGGCCGGATCTTCCTCACCTACTCCGCCGGCGCCACCGACGCCAACTACTGCCTCGGCATGCTGACCGCCTCGGCCGAGTCGGTGACGGTGGCGCGCAGCAGTACGGTATCGGGCACGGCCTCGGCCTCGGCGTTCGCCCGCAGTCTGTCCACATCCTCGCCTTCGGCGATGGCCTGAATCACCCTCCTGCTGGTGAGCAGGTTCGCGTACGACTGCATGCGTTGCCGGGAGAGCAGGGCGGCCTGGTAGGCGGTGATCGTGCCGCCCTCCTGGTTGCTGGCCGAGACCAGCATGGAGATGTTCGCGGCATAGGTCGGAGGCGTGCCGGCGGTCAGCGCCAGTGCCGTCACCACCGACAGCGCCGGCGACCCGGCGATGAGCGGCCAGTTCCTCCACAGAAGCCACAGACAGGAGAGCAGGTTCACCGCGGGACTCCGTCTTTCGCGATACTTGTCGGCGGAAGTGGTGGCTGTACTGGATTCACCGCAACCTATTCCGCCAATACTGGACATTAAGCGTTTACTGCTTTTTGGACGTACGTTTTCGATTAATCGCCCGGCCGCACCGGCGCTGCATTCCTCGTATGATCGGTCGATTACGATAAGTTATATTCGCTGTTTTGAGGACTTCGGGTAACACGCTGTGCGTGCGCACACTCTTTGCGGCGAGATTAGCGTGAGTGGGCGAGAAAATCAGCAAGGCGCTGAGGGGGCCGCTGCGATGGCAGGGGTGATGCTGCTGAAACGGCCTTCGCCGGACCATGTCATCGTATCGGCGATATTCGCGACGCCTTTCCTTATCGCCGCGATGGTGTGGTATCCGTGGTCGACCGCCCTGCTGGCCCTCGGGGCCTGCGGGCTCGCGCTGGTGCGGCGCCCGTGGCGAGGCGGCCTGCTCATGGTGCCGCTGGCCGCCGTCGGCGGCACGGCACCTTCGCCGAGCAGGCCGCTCGCTCCCCCCAGCTGGGCATTTTCATCAACACCCATAACGACTACCTGCGGCTGGCCGCCGAGACGGGCATCGTCCCGGCGCTGCTGCTGCTGTTGCTCGTCTACCGGGCGATCCGGCGGGCCACGGGCACGTACGAGCACGTCCTGGCCAGCGCGGTCGTGCTGCTGTTCGGCAACACGCTGTCGAACCTGATGGCCAGTGTGCCCTTCCTGGGTCTGCCTGGGAACGCTGCTCGGGGCTCGGCATCTCGAAACGGCCTACGTGACGACTCACCGAACATCGCCGCGCGCGGCGCCAGGCACATGACAGGAGCACGGTAATGGACGACAACCTTCTGCAGATCCGGCGGGGCGACAGGTTCGCCTTCGGCCGCAATTGGAAGGCCTTCGCCAACCTCGTCGACGAACGTCGCATCCAGAACGCGATCGGCTCGCTGCGGGAGGCCCTGGACGTCGAGTACCTCGCCGGGCGCACCTTCCTCGACGTGGGGTGCGGCAGCGGCCTGTTCTCCCTCGCCGCGCATCGCCTCGGAGCCCGCGTGCACTCCTTCGACTTCGACGCCGAGGCGGTGGAGTCCGCTTCGCGGCTGCGGCACGCCTTCGCCCCTGACGCCTCCTGGACGATCGAGCAGGGATCGATCCTGGACGCCGACCACCTCGCGCGGCTGGGGACCTTCGACGTGGTCTACATCTGGGGAGTCCTGCACCACACCGGGGACATGTGGCAAGCCTTCGACAACGCCGTCGAACTCGTCGCCCCCGGCGGACTGCTGTTCGTCTCGCTCTACAACGACCAGGGCTGGGAAAGCCGGATCTGGACGGTGGTGAAGCGACGCTACAACCGGTCGGGACCGGTGATCCGGGGCGCTCTGATCGCCGGCAGCTCGGCCTATATCCACCGGGCCTGGCCCCTGTTCCAAATCGGACGGCTGCTCACCGGCCGGCCCCGTCCCACGGCCGTCCGGCCGCGGGGCATGTCGCGCCGGCACGACATGCTCGACTGGGTGGGCGGCTACCCGTTCGAGGTCTCCAAGCCCGAGCAGGTCCTCGCCCGCGCACGTACGCACGATCTCAGCCTCCTGCGGCTCAGGACATGCGGGGGCGGACTCGGCTGCAACCAGTATCTGCTCCGGCGGCCGGGTGGGTCAGCCGCCGTGCAGGAGCCCGCGGATTCGACGGACGATCTCGCGCATCTCAGCGGCACCCGGGATCAAGCACCGCAGGGGCACTCCCGTTGAGCGCACGAACCAGCCTGTCTGGGCGGCGGCGAGCGCGGTATAGGCGACCGTGGAGGCCAGAGCACACCCGGTGACGCCCATCCCGGGGATCAGCAGGACGTTCAGGGCGAGGTTCGTCAGCAGTGCCGCGCCGTACATCAGCGAGGTGAGCAACGGCAGGTTGAGCCGGAGCAGATAGGCCGCGGCCGGGCGCGCCGCCGCGGCGGCCGCGACGCCCGGTGCGAGCACCAGCATCGGCACGGCGCACCCCGCGAAAGCCTGGCCGGCGGCCGCGATGACCAGAAACGGTCCCGCCAGGCAGAAAAGGATGATCGACAGGACGGCGAGGAGCACGGTGATCCGGATCGTCCGTGCCGTGTACGCCGCAGCCGTCTCCTGGCTCGACTCCATCTGCCGGGGCAGGGCGATCTGAACCACCGCGTCGGTCATGGCCCGCAGCAGCTCGGCCGGCGTCACCGCCATGGAGTAGATCCCCACCGCCGCCGGCGTGCTCATGGCGTTCAGGATCAGGACGTCGAGCCGCAGCAGCAGAAAGTGACAGACGGAGCCAAGGTGGTAGCGCAACCCGCACGACAGCGTGCGGGCGGCCAGCCGCCATTCGCGCGGCCGGCGTACGGGCAGGGACGGCAGCAGCGACAGGAGGTGCACCGCGGCGGAGACGGCCCATATGATCAGCACCCACTCGACGGTGAGTCGCCCGAGCAACCCCAGGGCCGCCAGCGCGGAGCACTGGAAGGCGGCGCCGGCCAGCGAACCCCGGTTGACGACCCCGGTACGGCCGTGCAGAACGTACACGTTGTTGAGGTAGACGACCGCCATCATGACGGGCACCGCGGCCAGTCCCCAGATCAGCATGGATCGATCCGCCGCGGGCTCCGTTCCGGCGCCGGTATGGAGCACGGCGGCGAAGGCGGCCCCCGCGGCCGCCACGCCTACGGCGAGTCCCAGCCACAGGGCGTTCGCGGTGATCGCAGGCCGGTTGTCCTCCTGTGCCCACAGGGCCGTCTGGGACTTCTCCACCGACAGGTTTCCCACGGCTGTCGCCGTGGTCGCAACGGTGATGATCACCCAGTAGGCGCCGCGGTCGCCCGGTCCCAGGGCGCGGGCCACGATGATGCTGGTGAGGCCGCCGGCCACGACGAGCATCAGGCGGGTCAGGAGAAGGTGGGCCAGGCGAGTGGCGATCGCGTCTCGGCGGCGTCCGGGCGCGGCCGAGGGGAGTGTCGGGGCGTTCACATGGATCGCAGTCGCCGCTGACCGTCCACCGTCGGCCGCACTGCCGGTTGTGCGGGCAGGTGGGTTCGATGCCAGAGCTCGAACTGCATCAAAGTCCAGATGCGGTTGGAGTGGTCTCGCCCGCGGGCGTGCTCGGAGAGCAGGCGGGTGACGGCCCGTGGATCGAAGATCCCCCGGTCACGGGCGGTGGCGTCGGTGAGCAGATCGTGTGCCAGGGGGCGCAGCCCGGTCCTGAGCCAGGAGGTCAGCGGCACCCCGAACCCCATCTTCCGGCGCTGCAGCAGATGCGCGGGCAGCCAGTCCGCCAGAGCGCGCTTGAGGAGGTACTTCGACGTCCCCCTGCGGATCTTCAACTCACCGGGCAGGCCTGCGGCCCACTCCATCAGGACATGGTCCAGGAAGGGGGAGCGCGCCTCCAGCGAGTTGGCCATCGTGCTGATGTCGACCTTCACCAACAGGTCGCCGGGCAGGTAGGTGTTGACGTCGACGTCCATGACCCGGGTGAGATCGCAGCCGGCGAACGGCTCGTCGAAGTGCCAGGCCAGGGTAGGCAGCACGTCCAGCTCCGAGTGGTCGGCGCCGTAGCGGGCGGCGACCTGCCTGGCGTGCTCCCGCTCGTCGAAACCGGTCTCCTCGAAGCCGACGCAGAACGTGCGGACCGGTTGCGGTGACTGCCGTGCCATCGCCGCGACGACCGCGGAGGAGTCGACTCCCCCCGACAGGAAGGCGCCGATCGGGCGTTCCCCGATCATCCGCAGCCGGGTGGCCTCCAGCAGCAGCTCACGCAGCCGCTCGGCCTCCTCCGCCGCCACGACGGAGCCCAGGCGGGGAGTGGCATCCAGCCGCCAGTAGCGGTCGACGCGCACCTGGCCGTCCTGCCACACCAGAGTCGAGCCCAGCGGGAGCTTGCCGATGCCCTCGAAGATCGACCAGGGAGCCGGAACGTACTGGAACGTCAGGTAGTGGTGGAGGGCGACCGGGTCGACCTCGCCGCGCCACCGCGGGTCGCCGATCAGGGCCTTCAGCTTGGAGGCGAAACGCAGCGAGCCGGACCGCATCCCCCAGTAGAGCGGCTTCTTGCCCACCCGGTCGCGGGCCAGCAGCAACCTGCGCCTGCGCCCATCCCACAGGGCGAAGGCGAACATGCCGCGCAGACGATGTACGAAGGCGTCCCCGTGTTCCTCGTACAGGTGAACCAGGCACTCGGAGTCGCCGCTCGCGGCCATGCTGTGTCCTCTGCCCAGCAGTTCGGCACGCAGTTCGGCGAAGTTGTAGATCTCGCCGTTGAACACCGCGACGACCGTGCCGTCCTCGCTGTAGACAGGCCGGTCACCGCCGGCCACATCGACGACGGCCAGGCGACGCATCCCGAGCACGGCCGAGGGCTCCACGTGCAGGCCACTCCCGTCAGGGCCGCGGTGCGTGATCGTCTCACACATGCCGCGGACCGTCTCCGGATCCACTCCGCTGGAGCAGCCGGCACCCGCTATTCCGCACATCGCTCCTCCAGAAGCCGTCGGTACAGAACCAGGTGCTGGTCGATCATGGAATCCAGGTTGAGGTTGTCCAGCGCCCAGGCGCGCGCGGCGGAGCCAAGGGACGCGCCCAGGCGGGGGTCACGTAACACGCGCTCCAAGGCGTCGGCCAGTGCCCGAGGATCCGCCGGGGGGACCAGCAGGCCGCGCCCGCTCAGCAGTTCGCAGGTCCCGCCCACCGCGGTGGCGACGATCGGCTTGCCCGCCGCCATCGCCTCCATGACGGCGTTGCTCATCCCCTCGTGGAGCGATGCGAGCACCATCACCGACGCCCGGCGCATCAGGGCCTCGACGTCCCGGCGAAGGCCCAGAAGGCGCAGGTCCACGCCCGAGCTCTCCGCCTGCCGCAACAGGGCATCGCGCTCGGGCCCTTCGCCCGCGAGCACCAGGGTGCACGGCATACCCCGGGCGGCCAGCAGCGCGACGGCCTCGATGAGGAAACGGTGCCCCTTGTACGTCTTCAGGTTGGCCACACTGCACACGATCGGCAGGTCGGTGCTGATCTGAGCCGGCGCGGCGGGCAGGAAGGCCGACTCGGGCAGGCCGTTGTAGATCACGCTGAGCTTTTCGGGCGGGAGGTTCTCCACCCTTCTGGCGCTCTCCGCCACGGCCACGGCGTTGGCCACCACGTGCCGCGTCAGCCGGGTGGCGACGCGTTCCAACGTGTAACTCCCGTACCGGACCCGCTTGAAGACACTCAGGCTGCGCCGCCCCGCCACCACGACAGGCACCCGGGCAAGCCAGGCGATCGGCGCGCCGGCCACATAGGCGTGGTACAGAAAGGCGTGCAGCACGTCAGGTCTGAGCCGCCGTATCAACCTGACGAGGCGTGCCGCCGCGAGCAGGTTGCGAGGAAATGCCATGGGACCCGTCGACAGCCCGGTGAATCTGGCGTTGTGCACGGAGATGCCCTCGCGTTCGAGCGCGTCACGGTAGGGCCCGTCCGAGTACAACGTCACCACGTCGACCCCCACACCGCTGCGGATCAGTCCCGTGGCCAGAAGGAAGAGCTGCTTTTCGGTGCCACCGACCTGGAGCTGCCCGATCAGCAACACAACGTGGCGTGGTCCGCCGGGCGCCCCTTCCAGGGACAAGATCGCCCCGCGGCTACTTTTCGCTTCCATGCTCTTACCTTGGGTGATCGACGTCGGCATGTGGGGGACTGTCCATGGCCGACGAGTGTGTCGCGGAAAGGAATTTCGACTGTGTTTACGCGGTCCGGACCGTCTCAGGACGATCTCTCAGGTCAGATCGCCTGCCGGAACCGTACGTAACAGCCTTCCGTTACGCGCCGGACCCAAAGGGCTCGCATCCGGTATGGATCGCGTCGACCCCTGCCGTGAGAGATCACCCTGCCGGCAGGTCCCGCCTTCGACCGCGCGGAGAGATCGACGATCGGCAGACGGCGGTGTCCCGGTTCCGGGGCCAGGAACTCAGGCCTGTCCGCCCGGTGCGGGCATACGAACGAACACGCTGGATGAAGCGGCCTGATCACCGGTTTGCTCTTGGAATCAGACGCTGATCCGCGGGGGGCGGGTTAGCCTTCGAGCATGGCCAAGAGCGATCGGGAAAGGTTGCGCGAGACCTTCACCGAGGACGCCGAACTGTACGACCGGGCTCGTCCGGGCTATCCGGCCGAGCTGTTCGACGATCTGGCCGATCTGGCCGGGGTCCGTGCGGGATGCCGGGTGTTGGAGATCGGTTGTGGCACGGGGCAGGCCACCGTGCCGCTGGCCGAGCGGGAATGTCAGATCATCGCGGTGGAGCTCGGTGCGTCGATGGCCGCCGTCGCCCGCCGCAATCTGGCGCGTTTCCCGCTGGTCGCCGTCGAGAACTCGGCATTCGAGGATTGGCCGCTGCCGCGACAGCCGTTCGACGTCGTGGTCTCGGCGACGGCGTTTCACTGGATCGACCCGGCGGTGCGGGTGGAGAAGGCAGCCGACGCCCTGCGCGTCGGGGGTGCGCTGGCCACGATCAGCACGCATCATGTCGCCGGTGGCAGCCAGGACTTCTTCCGTGAGGTGCAGGACTGTTATGAGCGCTTCGACCCGTCGACCCCGCCGGGGCTGCGCCTGCACGCCTCAGCGGAGATCCCCGCTGACAGCGCGGAGCTGGACCGGTCGGCACGGTTCGGGCCGGCCGTCTTCCGCCGCTACGAATGGGAGCTGTCCTACTCGACCGCACGGTATCTGGACGTGCTGCGCACCTACTCCGGTCATCGAGCGCTGGAGAGCGGAGCGCGGGCTGATCTCCTGAGCTGTATCGGGTCTCTGATCGACGAGCGTCACGGCGGCCGGATCAGCAAGCGCTATCTGACCGAGTTACGAGTCGCGCATCGTCGTACGTGCTGAAAGAGAAGTACATCAATCTCAATGCGACCAGCGCCCCCTCCGTCGTCGGATGCTCTGCCGGCGAGACGCGGTAGACGGGCGACCCGGCGGCGGTGCCGTCTCGTGGTGACGGCCTCGTTCTGGAGGGGAACGAGGCCGTCGGCATTTCCGGACCTGTGCGGCTACTCCTAGAGGATGCCGATGTTGCCGTAGTCGAGGAGCATCCCGGTCCCGATTCCGTTCCCGAGTCCGATCCCGAGTCCGTCCCACGGGTCGGAGGGGGAGGCCGTCGCGTGAGCCGGACCGGCGGCTAGCGCGGGCGCGGCCAGGACGGCGCCGAGAGTGATCAGCCCAGCGGCGATCGTGGTGCGGTTCATCGCGGTCTTCTCCTTTGGGCGAGGGTGGCCCGCCTGTCGCGGGTCACCTCTCCGTTGCTGTGCGCACTCATACGACTACCTGGAGAGAGCCGGTTCAACTTGGGACGACATCCGGACAGCCGTTGGAGTTCGGGGCACTCCCGCAGCTGTCCGGCCTGAGCCGCGAAGGGAAGGGGCTTCCGCTATGTATCGAACACGTGTCCCCGTTCGGGCCGCCTCTCCGGGGAGAAACCGGTCCGACACCGGAGGGTGCGGGTGGTCCGGCCGGTGGTGCCGTTAGCCGCCCATCTCGTCCCACCGGTCAGAAGACCTGGAGGTCCAACTTTTTTGCGTACGGCCGGTTCCGGTGCTCGGCCGGGGCCGCACCGGTTCGTCACCGAACCACGGGGGGAGACGGCGAATTCCAGGCCCGGGAACCGGCGCGCCGGCCGGAAGGCCGGTCCGAGCGAGCAACGGCCTGGGCGGAAGTGCGGGCCGTGCCCGAAGCTCATCTGGGCGTCACAGGTCGATCTCGTGGGTGTCGGGAAAAACGGCGCCGTCGTGCCGGCAGCGTCCACGCTCCTCGTCACCGGAACCGTCACCGGCACCGCGCAGGCCTCCGCCCCAGGCGTCTGCGCGTCGGCCTGGCACGTCGCCCTTACCTCCGCCACGGCCGGCGATTGCAAGTGGATCGGGAACGCGGGCTTGGCCCGCTTCTCCCGTACCAGGCCATCAGGATGAAGAAGCCTCAGTGACGGCAAGGCCCGCCGTATCCAGGTGGCGCCATCGCGTGGGGTCACTTCACCTCGGCGGGAACCCGTTCATCGCCCAGAGACTCCTTGGACCTCTTGTTTCGGGTCAGGTAGACATAGGCCATCGCGCCCAGGAACAGAGCGATCGATGTCCACTGGTTCAGCCGCATCCCGAGGATCTCGTTGGCCGGGTCGACGCGCAGGCCCTCGATCCAGAACCGGCCCGCGGTATAGCCCGCCACGTACAAGGCGAAGAGCCGACCGTGCCGCAGCGCGAAGCGACCGCCGATCCAGATCAGTGCCAGCGCCAGGCCCAGGCTCCACAGCGACTCGTAGAGGAACGTGGGGTGATAGGTGGTGACGCCCGGCACGGTCCCCGGACGGCCCGCATCGATCTCCAACCCCCAGGGTAGGTCGGTCGGGCCGCCGAACAGCTCCTGGTTGAAATAGTTGCACCACCGGCCGATGGCCTGGCCGATGGCGACGGCCGGGGCCACGGTGTCGGCGACCGCGCTCAAGGCGATGCCCCGGCGGCGGCAAGCGATCCACACGCCCACCCCACCCAGGGCGACGGCGCCCCAGACACCCAGGCCGCGCCAGCCCGGTCCGGAGTCGCTCCAGATCAGGATCGTGTCGATCGGCCGGTGGGGGGCATCAGGCCCGAAGTACAGTTGCCAGTCGGTGATGACGTGGTATAGCCGCGCACCCACGATGCCGAACGGGACTCCCCACGTCGCCAGGTCCAGCATGGTTCCCGGCGCCCCACCGCGATTCCGCCAGCGGCGCTCGGCGACGACGACGGCCACCACGACACCGAGAATGATGCAGATCGTGTAACCACGGATGGGCAACGGCCCCAAATACCAGACCCCTTCGGAGGGACTGGGAATGCTGGCAAGCGACATGGCAGGCAATCTAGTGCAGCCCGCCGCGATCACACATCCCACCGAAGTCCATATTTCGCATGCCTTCACCGCCCTGGCGGCAGGCGTACGACGAATGATCCTGTTCATCGCCTCGAAGACCACGGCTGCAGGTCAGATGGTAGGACGCCTGGGACTCGAACCCAGAACCTACGGATTAAAAGATCGATTTTGCGTTGTTCTGGATCGTTCAATGCAGGTCAGATGGCACGCGCGGTCCGTCCTGAACGGTTCTGAACGACCCTGTATTGCAACCCACAGTGCAACCTCGCTGTCGGTGGGCGGGGCTAAGACATCGAAGCCGCAGACCGTCGATCGCCCCCGACCTCGAACGGAGACCAACCATCATCAGGCGATCGTACGGGCGATATTGGTCCGGCGCCGCATCACGGGTTCAAAGGATGTAGAAGTCACTCGATCGGAGGGGATGAACTTCTGGCACTGAAGGTGCACTCCTTTCAGGGGACTGTCTTGCAGAGGACGATGTTCTTCGCTCTCGCACCGATCTTCTTCTGCGCCGTGGAAGCAGGTAGCCTCAGAGCGCGCGCTCTTTCCTCTTCCGTACGACGCTCGGCCTCCGCTTCTCGTGCGAGGCGGGCTGCTTTGATCTGGGGATCGGGATTGCACAAGGTGTCATATTCTGCCTGCGCGCGTGCTCGGTTCCGCTCGAAGTCCTCGCGTGGCTCTGACGCTCCCGCCAGCGCCAAAGTCGGCATCACTGCTAGAACACCGAGCATGCGCTTAGCGAATTTGACCATATGTTGCAGTCTCCAAGAGAGCAGATCTGTGACATCAGATCACACTGAGGTGATCTCGTGCGCCCAGCAGAGCAGGAGGTGAAGCCGTGACATAGCGATGGATCTTGCTGTTTGTAGGCTCGTCGTCGCTTGCCGGTGGAAGTCCGCACCTCGTCTTGGACATGATGCTCCGCGTCTACGCCAAGTGCAACGACGGTCAGTGCGAGGTCGCCAACCGGCGAATAGAGGGCGCTCCAGCACCATGAATGATCGATGGCGGGATACTGGCCCCGTGGAATTACCCGCGGAACTCAAGGAGCGTCTGGCCGAGCTTAGGGGCGAACTCCTTTGGGGTCGGCTTTCTGGGACCGTGCTGGATGCGGGGTGGCTGGCCTGTGAGCTCATCGAAGCCGGTTTGGATACGCCTGCGGTCTGTGAGCTCGCAGGCCAGGTGTTGTCCATCGGGCCGATGACCGAAGTTGAGCCGCTGGTCCGTCAGGTGATGGCGGAGGGCGGCTTCCCGCCCATCGATCTGCAGCGCACGGCGTGGGCGGTGGTTCGGGATGTAGCGGAGGGCGTGGCCGATGGCACACTGCCCATCGGCACGGGTTCGGACTTCCTGATCTCTGAGCTCAGGGACAGATGCGATGACCCCGAGGAAATCTTCTGGCTGATGATGCTTATCGATGACTGGGAAGCCGTCCGTGAAACCCCGCCGACTGACGATGAGCTCCGAGAGCAAGCAGGAAAGATCACCGGTTCAGGGCGCATCTGGGCTGGTGTAGGGAGTGCCCCCTGAGGGATTCGAATCTGCGACCGCCGGATTAAAAATGGAGGGCGCTTATTGGTCTTCGCATAGCTTCGGCCTGGCATTTTGGGTAATGCTTCGGTTCTACTCGGTGTGCGTAATCCGCGCATAGTTCGGATCTTGATATCTGGCTCTCCTGTGTCCCCGGCGATCCGGCTGTCTCCCGTACGGTCAGGCATGAAAGCTAGTCTTTCCGTAAATAGAAAGATCATGGTAGATATCACCTATGCGTCCCACCGGCCCTCCCATGCCCGGTAAGCCTGGCAACACGTTGATGGCGGTCCTGCTCATCATCGGTTTGACCGTCCTCTTTGGTGTCGCTGTCGTTATGACACTCATGCTGGTGATGTCCAGCTCAAACCAGGCTGACCTCGACCCTGCAGGGTCATCGGAGACCTCCGCGCCTTTGGCGCCGGCTATGCCAAGTGAAGTGACTACCGATAGCCCGGCAGAAGAGGACTACGAAGAGGAGCGCCTCCCGGCCGGTGCCGCGGTCCCGCTCTCGGTCAGCCAGAAAGACCGCGACGAACTGGCCGCCGCCGCACGCACCGCAGCTGACGGCTCGGGAGATCCCGACAGAGCGGGGAGGATCATCACCAGCGGCACCATCTACTACGGAAAGGTCTACGGCAAAACCTCGGAAACCGACAGCTATTACGTAGTCGCCTCGCTCGACAGCGTGTACTTCTGGACGTTGCAAGGGGAGGGACCTTGGAAGTATGAGGGCGTTTTCGACGCCAGGAAATGCGGTCCACCAGTGCCTCTCGCCCTCACCCGAGCCTGGGGAGTGGGCGGCATGTTTGGCAAGCCTTGCTGAGCATCCCCATACAGTGGGCCTGCCCCGTTCAGTACCTCGGTGCTCGGTGGGCCGGTGCTGAGACCGGGGAACGCGCCCGCACCGTCATCAGGAACGAAGCGTCAGCGCGTCGATCGCCCCAGTCACACGTGATGGCCCACCCATCTGGGCGATCGTGAGGCTGGTAGTGGTGCGGGGTGGAGGTGTTGCTCAAGGTCTATGCCAGGTGCGTCGACGGCCAACGCGAGGTGGCCAACCAGCGCATGTCAACGACGGCCGAATTTGACCCCCTGGCGCCGCCTGGGTTCTAGTGCTTGTCGCAACACCCCAGCTCGGGGAGTGCGATGGACTTCGAGATCCGCAAGATCCGGTCACCTTAGGGGCGTATGAAGCTGACCCGTGAGCGGGAGGCCGCCTTTCGCGTTTCAGCGTTATCTAGCGAGGAACCCCGGGCGTTCATGCCCGGGAGGAATCGCTTCCCGGTCCTGGGGTTGTGAACGTCTGGTCGTCAGCCCGGGCGTTTCTGATTTTCGATGTACTCCTTGATGATGCTCAAGGGTGCGCCGCCGCAGGAGGCGGCGAAATAGGACGGTGACCAGAAATGGCCGCCCCACAGATACTTATGGATATGTGCCGGATACTCCTTGCGCAGTAGCCGGGCGGACACGCCCTTGAGGCTGTTCACCAGCGTCGAGAGGGCGACCTTGGGTGGGTAGTGCACAAGCAGGTGCACGTGATCTTCCTCGCCGTTGAACTCGACCAGCTCCGCCCCGAAACCGTCGCACACCTCGATCATGATGTCTTCGCAGTGACGCAGGATCTCGTCGGTGAACACACCTCGCCGATACTTCGGGATGAAGACCAAATGCGCGTGAAGCGCGCAGACCACGCTTCGGCCTCTTCTGATGTCGGGGTTCGGTTCCCATCTCGGTGACATGGACCTCATGCCAGAGTGTTCGATGTGAAGCTGGTGGTGCAGGTGAGACTCCTGCCGACGCCCGAGCAGGCGGCGGCGCTGGAGGCGACTCTGCGCGCGGTCAATGAGGCGGCCACCTGGGTCTCGACGCTCGCCCACGACCAGCGGGTATTTCGCAATTACGACCTGCGCAGGCACGTCTACGGGCAGATCAAGGACGACTACGGGCTGGCGGCTCAGGCCGCGCAGCATGTCATCAAGAAGGTCACCGACGCCTACGCCACGCTGCACGCCAATGTCCGCAACGGCCAGGTGGGCAGGCCCGGCTCCGCGCGGCGCGAGCGGGTCTTGGCCAAGCCGATCGTCTTTCGCCCCGGCGCGGCCCAGCCGTTCGACGACCGCTGTCTGTCCTGGCGGATGGACGCGCGGACGGTGTCGATCTGGACCACGCGCGGGCGGATGAGGAGCGTGGCGTTCACCGCCTCGGCCGATCAGCTCCAGATGTTGGCCGCCTACCGCAAGGGTGAATCGGACCTCGTGTATCGCGATGGCATGTGGTTCCTGATCGCCACCTGCGACCTGCCGGACGTGCCGGTGCGTACCCCGGACGGGTTTTTGGGGGTGGACCTGGGGATCGCGAACATCGCGACTACCAGTGGCGGGGTTCGCCATAGCGGCAAGGGCCTGAACGCGGTCCGTCACCGCCA
>NZ_JBEOZN010000042.1:0-71385 GCF_040298085.1 Streptosporangium sp. NPDC001681
TTTTTTTAGGTCTGTGTCCCCCCTCGCTTGCGGGTTCTAACTGGGGCGCCTACAGGGGGCCGGGGGGGGGGGGGCCCCCCCCCGCCCGCTGCCGGGGGGCCCCCCCCCCCGGCTGGAACATCTGGACACGGTGGACACCCCGGAGGCCACCCACGTGACGTACCGGGTCGGCCCCTGACCGATCCCGGCCGCGGCAGGACTCGCGAAACACACCTCAGCGGCGGCCGGAGGCGAGCCCCGGAGGCGCCGCGGCCAGGGCCTTCTGGATGGCGTCGATCAGTGCCAGCGCCGACTCCTCGGTGAGCTCGACCGCGACCCGTGCCGAGGGGCCCTCGGCCGGGTTGGTGAAGTCGATGTTCACCGTGTGCTCGTGGCAGGCGTGGTAGGGGTGGTCGACGTAGACCGCGCCCTGGCTGAGCGTGAACCAGCCGTTGCCGCCCTTGCCCGCGCCGTCGAGTTCGATCTTCTCGGTGAGATAGGTGCACATGCTGATCGCTCCGGTCAGGCGCTGAGGTGACGGCCATAGAAATTGAAGATCTTCTTCCAGCCCTCCACCGCGGCGGCGGGCCGGTACGCGGGCCGGTCGGTGGCGAAGAAGGCGTGCCCCGCCCCCTCGAAGGAGTGGAACTCGTGCTCCTTGCCCAGCCTCTCCAGCTCGGCGTCCAGCGCCGCGACCTCCTCCGGCCCCGGGTATTTGTCCTCGGCGCCGAACAACCCCAGCAGCGGGCAGGACAGGTCGGCGGCCTTGGAGATCAGCGGCTTGTGCTGGAGCGGGAACTCCGCGGGCGGGGTGTTCACCACGAAGGCGCCGTAACAGTCCACCGCCGCGTCGATCTGGAGCGAGCAGGCCACCAGGAACGTCTGCCGCCCGCCCGAGCAGAATCCGATCACACCGATCCTGCCGTTGGCGTGGTCGAGGGAGTTGAGGTACGCCGCGGCTCCGGCGACGTCCCCGACGAGCTGCTCGTCCGGGACCCCGCCCTTGGCCCGTACGGCGGCGGCCTGGTCGTCGGGGCTGACCCCGGCGCCCTCGCGGGAGTACAGGTTCGGGCAGATCGCCGCGTACCCGCGCGCCGCGAACCTGCGGACGATCTCCTTGGTCGCGTCGTCGTACCCGGGCAGGTGGTGGATCACCACCACACCGCCGCGCGGCTCCTCGCCGAGTGGCCGGGCCAGGTACGCCTCCAGCTCGGCCTGCTCGTGCCCGGTGACCGTGACCGTCCCGGCCCACATCGCGTCGTTCATGTTCTTGCCTCCCGATACCCCACAGGAGCGGCTGCGGAGCCGGATCCGTCAGGTGCCACTGCCTTGCTCCTATATATGGTCTTGTTCAGCGGCCTCGCCGCGTCGCGCAGTCGAGACGTCTCCTCATCGGCGAGCTCGTCGGCGATGGCGGTGACCAGCCGCGGGCCCGCCGGACGCGATCATCACCCGTCTCTACTGCCACATCTGTTTCAAGGCTCAAGACAGATGCTAGATGCCCGGCTCGTACGGCTCGCGTGGAGGATGGGCTACGTCCCGGCGACGGGTCCGCCCACCCGGCCCGTTCGGGTGATCGGACTCGACAACGATCAGTGGCCAGGAGAGCCTGGATTCAGGCCGAGGGCTTCCGGGGTGAACAGGTAGCGTTTGAACCAGCGGTGCATCTGGCGCCGCAGGGCCGGGTCACCGTGCACGCGTACTCCTTGCTGCCGCAGCAGCCGTGCCCAGGACAGGTCACCGAGCCACCACCGGGTCGCCGCTGCCGTCGGGGCGGTGAGCCAGACGTCGACGGGTGCCCCGGTGTCCTGCCGGCACAGGTTGACGCTCGTCCGGGACAGGTGCAGCCAGTATCTGCTGTCGGCCGGCCTGCGGTCGGTGAACTCGATCGCGAGCACGACCGTGTGCTCAGGCAGGGCGGCGGCGTCCACCCGGCGTTGCATGTCCCAGGTCAGTGCGGCGGTGTCGAGATCGTCCTCGGTCAGGGCGGCGCTGTCGGTGGCGACCGCCCATCGGGCCAGTTCCCGCACCACCGGAGCCAGCGCGGCGCCCGCCTCGGTGAGCCGGTAGTCGTCGTCGAGGATGCCGGCGGCGCGCAGTGCGCGTAGTCGTGCGGACAGCGTCGCTCGCGGGATGCGAGGCAGGCCGCGGCGGATGCCGGTGAAGGTTGAAGCGCCCAGCAGCAACTCCCGCACGATCAGCAGTGTCCACCGCTCGCCCAGAAGTTCCAGAGCGCGCGCCACCGCGCAGAACTGCCCGTATCCGTTCACCGGTGCATGGTACGCACCATGCGCCGCAGGCGCTGGTTCAGAAGTTGAACTGGTGGTGGCGGCGTGGTCGGCTCGACGATCGAGGTCATGAGCGAGGGCATCAAAAGGACCGGCGGCATCAGGGGCCACAGCGGCGACGTACTGCAGACGATCGGAAACACGCCGCTGGTGAGGCTGCGCAGGGTCGTGCCGTCTGGGTGTGCGGAGATCTTCGTCAAGGTCGAAGGCCAGAACCCGACAGGCAGCATGAAAGACCGCATGGCGCAGGCGATGATCGCCAGAGCCGAAGGCGACGGGCGGCTGAGGCCCGGCGACACCGTTGTCGAGTACACGGGCGGCAGCACGGGTGCCTCCCTTGCCCTGGTCTGCGCGGCGAAGGGATATCGGCTGCGGATCGTCAGTTCGGATGCGTTCAGTGCGGACAAACTCCTTCAGATGGCGGCGTTCGGCGCGGAACTCACCGTCATTCCCAGCGAGGGGGGTTCGATCACGAAGGCGCTTATCCTGAGCATGATCGAGAAAGCCGGGGAGCTCGGCCGCCGGCCGGGCACCTACTGGACCGATCAGCTCAACAACGTCGACAGCGTCGCCGGCTATCACCCGATGGGCGAGGAGATCTGGGAGCAGTCGGGCGGGCGGATCGACGCGTTCGTTCAGTCGATCGGTACGGCGGCCTCGCTGCGCGGGGCGGCGGCCCCTCTCCGGCGCCGCCGTCCGGGGCTTCGGGTCATTGCCGTCGAACCGGCCGAGTCCGCCGTGCTGTCCGGAGGCCGGCCCGGCGCCCACCGCATCGAAGGCATCGGCATCGGTTACCTCCCGCCCATGTGGGACCCCACCCTGGTAGACGAGATCGTTCCGATCTCCACCGCCGACGCGGAGGAGATGGCCGGGCGTCTGGCTCGGGAGGAGGGCCTGTTCGCCGGAACATCGTCAGGGGCGAACGTCCTGGCCGCGATCCAGGCCGGACAACGCCTTGGACCGACCGCCAGGGTCGTCACCCTGCTGGTGGACTCGGGGCTGAAGTATCTCAGCACCGACATGTACCGACGTCAGTACCGTGTCAGGCCAGGTTCGCCCTCGTGACGATCCGGCGCAGGCGGAGTCGTCGGTGTTGCGGTTCCGCCAGGCAGCGGAACGGCGGATCATGCCGCCCGCCTCGCGGTGGCCGGCGTGATCGGTGCCGTTGAGGGTGGACTCGCGCAATGCGGTATCCGGTTCAAGTGGGGCTCTCGTTACGCGTCCGCCGGGTCCGGTTCGGGGGTGTACGCGGGCGTGAGCACTTCGCACAGGGTCCATCCCAGGGCGCGGTAGAGCGCGAGGCCGTCCCGCGAGGCGCCCAGGACTCCGGTCGTGGCGCCCTGCTCGGCGGCGGCGTCGCCGAGCGCGGTCATCACGACGCTGCCCAGGCCCCGGCGGCGGTGTGCCGGATCGGTCAGGATCTGGTCGGCCACGGCTGCCGGGCCGGCCACTCCTATCTGCCCGCGCGCGGCCGTCGATCCGTCGGCGTCGTGTATCCGTACGGTCGTGATCCCGCCGTCCGTCGCGGTGTGCAGCGTGTAGCCGTCCGGAGTGAGCGCGGTGGCCCGGCGCAGCGGCACGGTCATCAGGTACTCCGGCTCGCCGACGGTCCAGGCAGGGGTGAGCAGGGGCACCACCCGCTCGGCGGGCGCGGAGGTCTTGATCCAGGTGCCGGGGGCAGTCCTGGTCAGGGCCAGCTCGGCCACCTGGTCGACGTCGAAGAGCACGTAGCGGACGCGATGTCCGGGCAGCCCGACATCCAGCCGGAATCCACCGGTCACCTCGACCGGGGGCCGCACCGAGCGGGAAACGGCCCAGCCGCCGACCCAGGCCCGGACCACCTCGGGTGTGGCCGTGGGCTGCTCCTGATCGATCACGCTCATGACGTCCTCCTGAGGGGTGGCTTCCTGCCTCCGGCAGTTTATTGCAAGTAAGTCGCAATAAGTCTGCCCCCGCTAAGTCGTCCCCGTCAGGGCAGGCGAGGGCGCCGGCCCTGTTTCACCGACCGGGGCGTGAGCGCGTCATAGCTCCGGCACGTTGGCTTCGACCGCGTCCTTCCTCCATGCCGCCGGCCGGCGCGCGCACGGCCATCTGCACGCCGGCGGCGCGTGGAGAGCCGAACTGCTCCCACCGGAGTTCGCAGCCTTCGGCTACGACACCGCCGCCGATCCCGCCCGCATCGGCGCGGCCGGCATCTCGTACGGGGCCGGCATCAGCCTGCTCGGCTCGGCGTTCGACTCGCGGATCCGGGCCGTCGTCATGATGAGCGGCTGGACCGATCTGACCTACTCCCGCTCAGGGAGCGGCGATCAATGGTCGGCGTTGTCCGGAGCTCTGCTGTCCTCACAGGTCGGAGGCACGATCCGATCCGGCAGTGCCATCCGGCTGTGTCGGATCCTCCCCCTCAGAGAGGTTGAGGGGCGGGATTTGATACAGCCCCCCGGAGAAAGGCATGCCAGGATGCGTCGATGCCCACTGTCGAACGACCCACGACCGTCGCCCGGCTCGACGCGGGAGCGGTGGAGTACCGCCTGGAGCGGCGAGGCGAGGTCGCCGTGGTGGTCTTGCACGGCGGGCACATGCGTGCCGGGCTCGCGCTTGGGGAGGAGATCTTCGCCGAGTGCGGCCACAGCGTGCTCGTGCCCTCCAGGCCCGGTTACGGCCGGACCTCGCCGGCGACCGGTGCGACACCGGCCGCTTTCGCCGATGTGGTCCGCGACCTCTGCGGTCACCTGGGCATCGAGCGGGTGGCCGCGGTCGTCGGGGTGTCGGCCGGTGGGCGGACCGCGGTGTCGATGGCCGCCCGGCACCCTGACCTGGTCGAGCGGCTCATCCTGCAGAGCGCACTGGGTTTCCTGCCGTGGCCGGATCGCCGCACCCGGCTGGCCGCGAACATCGCCTTCACCCCGGCCACCGAGAGGGCGACCTGGGGTGCCGTGCACGCGCTGCTACGCCTGGCCCCCGGCCTCGGGCTGCGGATGATGCTGGGTGATCTGTCCACGCGACCGGCGCGCGAGGTCCTTGCCGCACTCACCCCTGGGGACCGGGCGACCCTGATCGCGCTCTTCTCACTGATGCGCTCGGGCCACGGTTTCCGCAACGATCTGCGCGCCTCTGCCGAGGAGACCGCGCAGGTCACCCAACCGGCCCTGGTCGTCGCCACCCGCAACGACGGTGCCGTACCGTTCGCGCACGCCGAATCCCTGATGGCACGCCTGTCTCGCGCCGAGCTCGTCGAGAGCCGGGCAGGCAGCCATTTCATCTGGTTCGCCGACGACTACCCCGCCATCGCCGACAGGATCCGCGACTTCCTGACCTCCGAACCGTCACACCACGGCTGAGCTCTCCGGTCAACGCCGCCACGGCGATCTCGCTCCGCCCCCCGGGGCCTCGGGCCGGAAGCCACCGGGGACCGAATCGCCCAGCCGGTTTGGCAACCATCGGGAATCCGTGCGGAGCTATTAGGTAGCACGCGCGGTATGCCTCAGTAGTGTGGCGACTCATGATCACTGTGATGACCTGGAACGTTCTGCACCGCATCCATGCGGAGAACTGGGGTTCGGATATACCGGGGCGTTGGCCGAACGAGTCGGAGCGGATCGCCGCCGTCACGGCACGGCTCGCCGGCCGCGCCGACCAGGTCATCGCCTTGCAGGAGGTCAGCGGGGACCAGTTGGCCAGCCTACGTTGTGCCCTGCCCGGCCGAACGGTCCACGTTCTGCCTTACCCGCGTGTCCCGGCACCACGCAGCGGCACCTGCCCGCTCGGTGATCCGCGTGAATACCTCGTGCTGTCGGTGGACGGACCGGCCCGGCAGATCGCCGCCGAACCCTTCGAGGAAGATCCGGGCAAGGGATTGCTCGCCATCCGGACCGCCGGGATTCTCGTGATCGCCGTCCACGTGAGCTCCGATCAACGGCGCGCACGTCAGCTGGAACGCCTTGCGAAGCTGGCCGCCACCTCGCCGGGGCGGGTCGTTCTGCTCGGTGACTTCAACACCGACCGGGCCACCGTGGTCGCCGGCCTTGGCCCCACGTTCACCATCGCGGACCTCCCGCCGGACGCGCTACCGACACGACCTCGCACATCGGGCACGAAGCCACAGCGCATCGACCACGTGGTCGTACGCGGAGGCGAGGTCAGCGGCGCGGTCGTCGAAGACGCGGACGGCCTGTCGGACCACAACCTCCTGCATGCGAGGGTGACCCTGTGAACAGCGCCGGGAGTCACTGCCGCGGTGGTGAGGGCCGGGCCGACGGCAGGCCTCCTGTCGTTCGGTGACGGAGAGCATCGCACGCTCGGGTCTGCCGTAGGACGGTTCATCACTGAGGCCAACTGAGAAGTGGTATCCGAACGACGGTTCTCAGTTGACTCTCAGTGGAGAGCCATGGACATGAGTGTCGTCCTGTTAGCAAGGACCGCTCGGATTCCGCGCGGTCAGAGGTTTTCCGCGCCCCCTGCGGGCCGGCGCCGACGGCCGCGCGATGCGCTTGGGCCGTGCGCTTAGAAGTCCAAGGCGGTGATCGACAGCTCCCACGTGCGGGGGCCTATTGCTGCACCTGCTGAGTCATCGAGGTCATCTTGCGTTGGCCGGGGAACCGTTCTGTGCGGATGTCCTGGCAAAGGCGGCGATGTGCTGGATATCGGGGCTGTAGCCGTCCGCGGTGTCGACCGTCAGCGTTGGGACGTCCAGCGAGATCGGCACAAAGGACTCGAGTGAGTGTTGCCCTGCCGCGATCGCTTCGAGTAGGTCTTGGTCAGCGTGCGCCGCCCGGTGGTTGCTGTGCTCGGCGCGTTGGGCGATCCGAGCGTGGGCGATCGCTGCAGGGACCGTGCAGCGGATGACTCGGATGTGTGCGAGATCGGCGAGCGGTTCCAGGTTCGGGCGCCACAACCGGTCCTGGAAAGCAGCCTCGGCGACCACTGTCACGCCGGCTTTGAGTAGTACCTGCAGCACGGTGAAGAACGCGGCCAACGTGGGAAGATTCAGCGGGTCCTGCGGGCCGGGCGTGAACCCCGGGGTGGCCAGGACCATCCCTTGTTTGATTTCGTCCCGGATGATCGCGGGGCATCCGAGATGGTGGGCGAGCTCGTGCGCGAGCGTCGTCTTGCCCGTTCCAGGTGGACCGCTCACGACGGCTAGCGTCGGCAATGTCATAGTGCATTCTCGCAGTTCAGCACGGCTGTTCCGACTATTTCCCGGTCAGCGTCGGGGGCTTGGGGTGAGGGCGCTTGACGAGGCGGAAAGCGATGAATCCGGGTTCGTATGAGAGTTTGGCGTATTCGGCCGGGTGCCGGTGCGGGCCGGTGTTCCAGCAGCTGCTCCCCCTTTCTCACACAACGAACAAATTCCTTCTGTCAGGACTTCTTGGGCTGTACGGTGCGTTCAGGCCATGCGGTGTACCCAACCACCGCCGACCGGATCCCTGCCTCCCTGCCTCCCGAACCGTCACACCACGGCTGAGCTTTCCGGCAACGTCGCCATGGCGGTCTCGCTCCGCTTGCAGGGCCTTGGATCGGAAGTCACCGGGGACCGGATCAGGTGGTGCCCGGCCCCTCGCGGTTCCACAGCCGGAGTTGCAGGTCCAGCACCACCCGGTCATCGGGGTCGTCGAGCCGGTAGCCGCCCACCTGCTCCAGCCGGGCCAGCCGGTAGCGGATGGTGTTGGGGTGCACGAGCAGTGTCCGTGCCGTGGCGCCCACATCGCCGAACGTGCCGAGGTAGGCGGCGACGGTCTCGATGAGACAGCTGTGGTGGCTCCGGTCGTACTCGACCAGACGGCGGAACCGCTCGTCGCTCAGCAGATCCGTCACCCCCAGCGTGGTGAGCGCCTCGGAGAGCAGCACCGCCGTGAGCTGGCCGTCGAGACTGATCACCGGCCGGTCGGGCGTGTACGCGACGGTCTCGCACACCCGGTCGACCTCCGCGCGGGCCGCGGCCACGGTCGGCACCGACAGGGACGAGGCGATCGCCGCCCGGAAGGTGGACCCCCGGTGCCGCTCGAACGCCGTCAGGGTGCGCCGGGCCCAGTTCAGGTAGCGGTCCACCTCGACCCGGCCGGGGAGGACGGCGTACAGGCGCAGCCCGACCGGGGCCACCATCGACTCGTCGCGGACGGAGTGGGCGTGCACCGTCAGCATCGTCACCGCCTCGGTGGAGGAGAGCCACTGTCGCGCGCCGGCGTCGCCGACCGCTTCGAAGGCCACCACGGCGAACTCCTCGGGGGCGTCGAGGCTCAGCTGCCGGACGAACCCGGCGTCGTCGCGCTGCGGATTGGGGGCGAGCATGCGCTGCACGAACTCGGTGCCCATGCTGTGGATGAGGCGGCTCTGGCCGACGAGCCGCGCGGCGAAGACCGATGCCGCGACCAGGTGTTCCTCGGTCTGCCGGGAGAAGGGCCGGCCCGTCTCCTGCGCCCAGATGGTGCCCAGGTACTCGCCGGACCGAGGGTCGTGCATGCCGACCCCGAGCCTGCGCCGGAACCCGATCTTCTCGTTCAGCGTCACCGTGGTACGGGGACGCCGCAGCCGGTCGTAGACCCGCATGGCCTGGAGCTCCGCCATGTGCCCGGCCGGGGGTTCGCGCCCGAGGATGGTGCGGCGCCGGATGTCGTCGGCCTGGTCGCTGTAGGGCGAGAAGGCGAGCACCCGCCCCTGCACGTCCTCGATGGAGATCAGCGTGCCGGTCATCATGCCGAGCGCCTTGGCGAGTCCGAAGAGGTCGTTGTGCTCGCCGAGCGCGGGGCCGGCTCCCTGCGGGAACCGCTCCTCGGACTCCTGGCCGAAGCGTTCGACCGCGGCGACCAGGCGCCACCACGGCGCCCGGTCGGTGACCCCGAGGACCGGGACCGGCACGTCGCGCAGCGACCACGGATCGACGTCCCCGAGTTTCACGACGAGCGCCCCGGCCCGGCGGCGGGCGAGGTCGGCGACCGCCTCGACCGCCGCCGGCCCGCCGGTGCCGAGGAGCAGCACGACGGCGCCGTCCAGCTCGTGGTCATCGGGCAGGTCCGTCCCGTCGGACAGGTCGAGGACGACGCAGCCGCCGATGGGAACATCCAGCCCCTCGGGGGCGTGGACCGCCGACACGAAGGGGTCGCGTACCGCGTCGAGGAGCTCGGCCAGGGTGGATGACCAGCGTGGGTACCTAGTTTTCACAGGACTCCGGCACTTTGTGATTTGGATGAAACCTACCTGTCCGAGTATCCAGTGAACTGGACAAAAATATAGAGAGCCGTACAAAGCCCTTGGGTCGTTCGGCATTTTAGGGTGACAGCACTCACCACGGCCGACCGGCCGGAACCCAGGAATCAGGAGGACCGACATGACGTTGGTTCGCACCCGGCGCGCCCTCCGCGTTGTCGCCGCAGGCGTGCTCGGCGCCGCCGTCCTCTCAGCGTGTGGCAGTTCCTCAAGCGATTCCGCGTCCGGCCCCGACGCCGGCTCCGGCTCGCAGGTCTACACCATCCCCCAGCAGATCGGCGTCCCGCCGTACAGCTTCCTGGACGAGGGCGGCAAGCTCGTCGGCCTGCTGCCGGATCTGTCCACCGCGCTCGGCGAGGAGATGGGGGTGACCGTCAAGAACGAGCAGGCGTCGTTCGAGAACTCACTCCTGGGCCTGCAGCGCGGCACCTACGCCTGGGTGCCGGGCGCCGACGTCACGGCCGAGCGGCTGGAGAAGTTCGACTTCGCCACCACCCTCGTCGAGAGCTACGGCTTCCGGGTCAAGGCCGACGGCGTCGCCATCGGTGACTCACTCGACGACCTGTGCGGGCTCTCCGTCGCGGTGACCGCGGGTTCGAGCCCGGTCTCGGCCCTCCAGGACCAGTCCGGGAAGTGCGAGGCCGCCGGGAAGAAGCCCATCGACGTGCAGACCTTCGCCGACCAGGCGACCGCCGACCTCGCGGTCAAGAGCGGCCGGGCCGACACCTCCACGGCCACCGCCAGCGGCCTGGGCTACCAGACGCGCACCGAACCCGGCGTGTGGAAGATCACCGGGCCGACGTACCAGGCGATCGACATCGGGTTCGCCTCGATGAAGGGTGACGGTATGGCGGCCAAGTTGCAGCAGGCCACCGAGGCGCTGATCAAGAAGGGCACCTACGCCGAGATCCTCGCCAGGTACGGCACCGAGAACATGGCGATCACCACCTCGGTGATCAACCCAGCACCGAACGCATGAGTGAGATCCGGACAGGTGGGGCCGGCGTGAGCGCCGTACCCACCGGCCAGGCCGGGCCGGACGGGCCAGGCGGGGCGGCGGCGGACTGGCGCCGGCGGATGGAGGAGATCTCGCGGCTCCCGCACGGGCGCCCGCTCCACCTCGGCCGGCTGACCATCGCGGTGCTGATGGTGGTCGCGGTCGCCGGTCTCGCGGTCAGCGTCGCCCGCAACCCCGCCTTCGAGTGGGCCACCGTGGCCGACTACTTCTTCTCCGAGCGGGTGCTGAACGGCCTGCTCAACACCATCACGCTGACCGCCCTGTCGATGGGGCTGGCCCTGGTGGTCTCGGTGGTCATCGCGAACATGCGGCTCTCGGCGAATCCGGTGCTGCGCGCGGTCAGCGGGACCTACGTCTGGTTCTTCCGGTCCATCCCGTTGCTGGTCCTGCTCATCCTCTGGTTCAACATCTCGCTGATCTATCCGACGTTCAGCCTGCCCAACCCCTTCGGCGGCGACCTGTTCGCGCTGCAGACGCGCAACCTGATGACCGCCTACTGGTCGGCGGTGCTGGCCTTCGGCCTCCAGCAGGCCGCCTACACCTCGGAGATCATCCGCTCCTCGCTGCTGGCGGTCCCCAAGGGGCAGCGCGAGGCGGCGCTCGCCCTGGGCATGACGCCGTTCGACATCTTCCGCCGCATCGTCTTCCCCCAGGCGATGAAGATCGCGGTGCCGCCGGTGAGCAACGACCTCATCAACCTGATGAAGGCCACCTCGCTCGTCGCCTTCATCTCGGTCTCGGACCTGCTCTACAGCGTCCAGCAGATCTACAACCGCACGTTCGAGGTCGTCCCGCTGCTCATGGTGGCGACCATCTGGTACATGATCCTCGTCAGCGTGCTGTCGGTCGGCCAGTACTACCTGGAGCGCGTGCTCGGCCGGAGCACCGCCACGACGACGCGCCGCGTCGGACGAGTGAGGGCCCAGCCATGACGACACCGCTGATCAGCGCGCTGCACGTGCGCAAGTCCTTCGGCCAGCACACGGTCCTGCACGACGTGTCGCTGGACGTCCACCAGGGGGAGGCGGTCTGCCTGCTCGGCCGCTCCGGCAGCGGCAAGAGCACCTTCCTACGCTGCCTCAACCTGCTTGAGCGCACCGACTCGGGAGTGGTCATGCTGGACGGCGAACTGCTCGGCTACGAGGAGCGCGGCGGCAAGATCCACCGGCTGTCGGCGAAGCGGGAGGCCAGGCAGCGCCAGCGCCTCGGCATGGTGTTCCAGCAGTTCAACCTGTTCTCGCACAAGACCGTGCTGGAGAACGTGGTCGAGGCGCCCATCCGGGTGCTGCGCCGCCCGGCCGACGAGGCGCGCCGTGACGCGCACGAGCTGCTCGACCGGGTCGGCCTGGCCGAGAAGGCCGACGCCTACCCGGCCCAGCTCTCCGGCGGTCAGCAGCAACGCGTCGCGATCGCCCGCGCCCTGGCCATGAAGCCCCAGGTGCTGCTCTTCGACGAACCGACCTCGGCGCTCGACCCCGAGATGGTCAACGAGGTGCTGCAGGTCATCCGCGGCCTGGTGCTCGACGGGATGACCACCATCATCGTCACCCACGAGATCGGATTCGCCCGCGAGGTCTGCGACCGGTTCGTGTTCATGGAGGACGGCCGCATCGTCGAGGAGGGTCCGTCCAGCCGGCTGTCCGGTGAGGCCGAGCATCCGAGCACCCGCGACTTCCTCAGCAAGGTCCTCTAGCCCCGGCGCCCGCGAGCGCCGCACACCATCGTGCCCCGGCACGAACTCGACAGAGAGAAGCAGTCATGCCATCGACGGGCGGAGCCATGCCCTCTGTGGCCGTGATCGGCGGTGGGTTCGCCGGACTCGCGGCGGCCCACCAGCTGAAGCGGCACGGGTATTCGTTCACCGTGTTCGAGACCGAGGACGGGCCCGGCGGCACCTGGCGGGTCAATCGTTTCCCCGGCGCCGAGGTCGACACGCCGGCCCCGATGTACTCGTTCTCATTCGCCCCGTACGACTGGTCACGGTCCTACCCCGGCCAGGCGGAGCTGCAGTCCTACCTTGAGCACGTGGCCGACCGATTCGACCTCAGGGCGCACTTCCGGTTCGGCCGCACCGTCCGGCGGCTGGTCTGGGAGGAGGACGGCCAGCAGTGGGCCGTGCACCTCGACACCGGGGAGGTGCGGCGTTTCACCGCCGTGGTGACCGCGGTCGGGCTGCTGAACGTCCCGAACGAGCCCGCCTGGCCCGGCCGCGAGCTGTTCACCGGCGACATCTTCCACACCGCGCGGTGGCGCCCCGACGTGGCGCTCGACGGACGCCGGGTGGGAGTCGTCGGCACCGGCTCGACGTCCGCCCAGATCGTCGCGGAGCTCGGTGGCCGCGCCGGGCACCTGACGGTGTTCCAGCGCCAGCCGGCCTGGGTGGATCCGAAGGTCTCGCTCCCGTTCACCGAGGAGGAACGCGCCCGGCGGCGCCACCCGGTGACGCGGCGGCTCATCCGGTGGCGGCTCTTCCTGGAGCTGGAGCGCAAGTGGCTCGGTGGCCGGATCATCCGGCCCGGCGGGACCGTCGACACCCGGGCGGTCAAGGTCTGCCAGGACTACCTCGAAGAGGTGTTCGGCGACCACCCCGACCTCAAGGCGGCGCTGACACCGAACTCGGCCTACCTGGGCAAGCGGGCGATCCACAGCTCCACCTTCTACCCGACCCTGCTCCGCGACGACGTCACCCTCGTTCCCCACGCGGTGGAGCGGATGACCGAGACCGGGGTGGTGGACGCCGCGGGCCGGGAGCACGAGCTCGACGTCGTGATCACCGCGACGGGCTTCCGCGCGGCCGAGTTCCTCTGCGGTCTGGAGGTACGCGGACGCGGCGGGCGTGACCTGCGGGAGAAGTGGGGCGACGACCCCATGGCGTTCCTCGGGATCATGGTGGACGAGATGCCGAACCTCTTCATGATGTACGGCCCCAACACCAACTACTACGCTCCGGTGTTCAACTTCGAGCAGCAGGCGAAGTTCGTGGTCCGGTCGCTGCGGGAGATGCGCCGCCGAGGGGCCTCGGCCGTCGAGGTCCGGCCCGAGGCGGTCAGGCGGTTGAACCGGTGGTTGAAGCGCCGGCTGGACGCCAGCTCGTTCGCCCAGGCACCGAACTACTTCCGCTCGGCGAGCGGCCGGGTGGTCACCCAGTGGCCGGACGGCGCCTCGGTCTACTGGTTGCTGGCCCGGACCCAGCACGCCCGCGCCGCGCGGTTCTTCCGCGCTCCGATGGCACCGGCGTCGCCGGACGACAGGCACGTCTCCGTGCCGTGAGCCCGCCCGACGGGCTCGGCCCGGAAGATCTGTTCCTCCACCTCCATCGGAGCCGTAACATGTTCTATCCTCCGGGACCGGACTCGGTCAGAGTTCTCCGGCGGCCCTGCGGGACTCCTCGGCCGCCCAGGTGAACACGCCCTTCGACATCAGGGACGCCTCCGACTCCGCTCTGGTCGCGTACACCTCGGCCCGGACCCGGTGCAGCGCCGCGTCGTCGGGCGCGGCCTGTACGGCCATCTCCGCCAGGTGTCCCGCCAGCCGCTGGTCTCCGCCCGCCAGCGCCCGGAGCGCGGCGTCGGCCAGCTTTTCCGCGCCCCCGGCCAGCTTCGCGATCGCCGAGGCCAGCTCGGCGTCGGGGGCGGGCTTGAGGCGGGCGGGGTTGCCGTCGTACCAGCCGCCGTACAGCCGCCAGATGTTGCGGACCACGAACTCCGGCTCGTCGTAGTGCGGGCGCAGGTAGGGCCGCTCCGCCAGATGAGCGGGCGGCTGTACCGCGCGCACGATGTCGTCCAGCCGGGCGCCCTCGTTGAGCATCTCCAGGGTGCGCTCGACCATGGACTCCAGCCACTCGGCGGTCTCGGTCAGCGCCTGCTCGACCCGGTCGGCGCCGAAGATCGGGGCACCGTGACCGGGCAGCATGATCTCCGGCCGCAGCGTGGCCATCCGGCGCAGCGCGATCGCCCACTCGCGCGGGTAGCGCTGTGCCTTCTGCGGGTTGCCGCAGTTGGGGGTCACCCAGATGAACAGGTCGCCGGGGAGCAGGATGCGCCGGGAGGGGATCCAGCCCACGCTCGCGTCGTCGGTCTCGCCCTTGGCGTGGAAGAGCTCGACGTGGCCGGCCGTCAGCTCGTCGCGGTAGGTCACGTCGGGATAGCGGTACTCGGTGGGCCAGGTCAGGTCGGGCGCCTGGAACTGCCGCCGGTTGATGACGGCGTTGTAGCCCGCTGTCAGCACGTAGCGCCCGAACCGGGCGGTGATCGCCTCGTGCCCCACCACCATCGGCCGGGGCCGCCCCGCCGCCTCGGCCTCCGTGTCGAGCGGCCCGACCCCCGAGACGTGGTCGATGTGCCCGTGGGAGTAGATCGCCGTGCTCACCGGCTCGTCGGTCCAGGCCCGCAGGTCGGCGTGGAGCCGGTCGGCGTCGAACGGGTTGCCGGTGTCGAACAGCGTCACCTCCCCGCCCTGCCGGAGCGCGATCACGTTGCCGAAACCGCTGCGGAAGCCGACCCCGTCGACGACCTCCACGAAGTCCTGCCCGGTGAGCCCCACGTGCACGATGCTGTCGGGGGCCTCGCCCCGCCACACGGTGTCGGCGTACTCGACGATGTTCATAAGGCAGCCGGCCTTTCCTTGTCCCGCTCGGGGGCGACGACCCCTACCACCATCATGAGCGCACCCGCTTCGCCTCCTGCCGGTCGAGGTGCGGGTCGAGGGTCAGGGCCGCGACGAGGACGGTGGCGGGTGATCGGTGATCGCCCAGGGGGCCGACACCGTCAGGCGAACATCCCGTAGGAACCGACCATCCTGTTCTTCCTCGCGAACATCAGGGTTCTGCTCGTCTCGTCCTGCTGGGTCATGTGATCGGTCCTTTCGCTCGTGCACGGATCCACGATGGGCGGAACCGGCGACTTGCCCTGCCCCTGGGGCAGAGGTATTGACTGATGTGCGACTGTGGAATCGTTGCGAGGAGAGGGCCATGGCGTGGAGCACGCGAGAGATCGCCGACTTGGCCGGCACCACCCAAAAGGCGGTGCGCTACTACCACGCCATCGGACTGCTGGATGAGCCGGACCGCGGCTTCAACGGATACAAGCAGTACCAGGTTCCCCACCTGCTCCGGCTGATCCAGATCACGACCCTGGCCGAGCTGGGCATGCCGCTGTCGCGGATCGCCGAGGTCGGCGACGGCGGGGCCGACGAACTCATCGACGAGCTCGACGCGGCGATCGCCCGGCTCCAGCGCAACCGCGAGCGCCTGGCGCTGCTGCGCTCGCACGGCGTCAGCTGGCAGGTGCCGGCCGATCTCGCCGAGGTGATCGACGGCGTCGCCGAAGCCGACCGCGGTGTCGTCGCCATCGCGGCGCGCGTGCTCGGCGACGACGCGGTCGCAGGTCTGCACGAAGTGCTGGAACAGCGCGACACCACCGACGAGGAGCTCGACGCCCTGCCCGAAGACGCATCCGATGCCGACATCGAGGATCTCGCGCAGCGCTTGCACCGGGCTCTTCTCGGCTCCGGTTCGGCATTCCCCGCCGTGATGCCGGCCGGACGGGGTGGGCCTGTGCCGGCCCACCTCGCCCAGGACGCGATCGCGGAGGCGTTCCTGGAGCTGTATCGACCGGTGCAGCTGCGCGTGCTGGTCCGGCTCGCCACGTTGGCGCAGGCCGGCGAGGAAGCACCCGGTCACGCGGGGAATGCCTCGAGGAAGAGGTAGGTGGAGTTGAACACCAGGTGGATGACGATGGCCGGCCAGATCGACCTCGTGTAGCGCAGCATCAGTGAGGCAAAGACGCCCACGATGAAAGCGTTCACCATGACCCCGTTGACACCGTGCGCGACGGCGAATACGGCCGAGCTCAGGATGACGGCGACGGGGGTGCCCCAACGGAAGAGGACGTTGGCGAGCACGCCACGGAAGAGCACCTCCTCGCCGATGGGTGTCAGGATGCCGCCGAGCAGGATGATGCCGGCGAAGGCGAGGACGCTGGAGCTTCCCGCAGCGCGGTAGTCGGCCTGCACGTCGTCGGAGCCTGGGAAGACCGGCTCCAGCAGAGGGAACGTCACGAGGGTCAGGGCCGCGACGAGGACGGCGGCGATCAGCACTGCCAGCAATAGCCATTTCGGGTGGACCCTGCGGAACCCGAAGGCGCGTACGTCTCGGATCCGCAGCAGAACCGCCACCGCGAAAGCGCACAGCGGCGCGAGACCCGAGAGCGCGAACTGCGCGAGACCCGAGACGACGACACCCCCCGGGAGGGTGAACACCACGAGCGACCCCACGGCGTAGAACACCAGCGCGGCAAGAGTGGCGATCCCGAGCTCAGGCCATCCGGGACGGGTCACGCGGATTCCGGCCGATCCGGCCTCGGTGGAAGGCGCCGTTCCGGGGGAATCCTCCGTGCCGGTGCGGGGTGTGCGTTGCTCGCTCATCGAGGCTCCGTCTCGTCGCCCGGACGGGCGATCCGCCTGGGTGACCCGAGCCTCGACTCTGCCCTCGGGGCGAAGTCAAAGCGGGCCACTACTCAGGATGAGGAGAGCTCATTGTGTCGGTGGGTGCTGCGAACATGCCGAGATGATCGCGACTCCTGATGACTACTCCTGGTTCTCCCGCGAGCGCTTCCCCGAGCTGGCGGATGCCTACTGTTTCACCTACGTCCGCGGCCTGACGCCTGAGGAACTGGTGACCCGGCTCGGCGTCCGGGTTGAAGACTGCTCTCGCATGACGCTTGATGAGCTGACGAAGACCGCCTACTCCAGCTACGACGGGAAGAACCTGTTCTTCGGTGCCGTCGCCGTCGGCGACTGGGTGCTCATCGTCGAGGCCCTCGGCGGGCTCGGCATCACCGAAGAGATCACCATGCCGCTGTCGGCGGGCACCCGCCTCGTCTCCCACTTCTACCTTGAGGTCAAGGGGATGGACTACTTCTACTGGATCGAAGACGGAAAGATCCGGTTCGAGTTCGCGTACCAGGAAGGCTATTCCCACTGGATCGAAGACGGGAAGATCCAGTTCATGTTCCCGCACCATGAAAGCTACTCAGAGGAGATGCCGGACGAACTCGCAGAGACCCTGGAGCGGATCGACTCCCCCATCTACCCGATCGCCGAGCCCCACGAAGGGCCGGCGTTCCTCCTGGCCGAGCGCCTCACCGGGATCACGCTGACGCCGCAGCTGCTGGAGGAGTCCACCTACCTGTGCGGAGTCGTTTCCAGACCGAGGTGAGCGGTGGTGGATCACTCCGCTGCGAGCTTTTGCGGGTTCCACGGGGGGCTGGCCATCGGAATGAAAAAGCCTCCCTGAGCCGGCGCGGGGATCCCGTACAAGCCAGGCACTTGACTCGGAACTGGACCGTCGGCGAGCTGTCCTCGGTATAAATTCATCCACCAAGGCGAGATATGGAGATGGGAAATATGGCTGAGGCGGAGAAGGCCACCTATGGGCCGGGCCGGGGGCCCGGGGCTCTGGTTCTCTCGGATGACGCGCTCGCGCAGCTGTTCGGCGCTCACCAGATAGGTGCGCTGGCGACGAACAAGCGCAACGGTCATCCTCAGCTCTCCACCGTGGCCTACGTGTGGGATGCCAAAGAACGCATCGCGCGAATCAGCACGACGGAGGATCGGCTCAAGGTACGTCACCTGCGCAGAGACCCCCGGACCGCCCTGTATGTGTCCAGCAGCGACTTCATGTCCTACGTCGTGGCCGAGGGTGAGGCGGAGCTCTCGGCGGTCAGCGCTGTGCCCGGGGATGCGGCCGGACGGGAGCTTCTGGGTATGCAGCCGCTCTTCGACCATCCGGAGGACGAGGCCGCGTTCCTTGAGAACATGGTCGCGGATCGGCGCCTGGTGATCAGGCTTTGCGTGTCTCGCCTGTACGGGATCGCCTTGGACGTCCCCTCCAGTGAATAGCGCACGTTGACCCGCTCCACCTGCCCGCAGCGGATCCGAACCGGACATCAAGTCACTATGCCGAGGCCCTGGTCCAGCAGGGTTCAGCTGGTGCCCGTCAGCCCCTTGTCCAGGTAGATCCGGTCATCCGGGATACCGAGCCCAGTCAGCGCCTGGCGCTGGATGGTGAGGTCTTGCAGCACGGTTGAGCATCTGGCGTAGCCGATCAGTTCTCCCACCTGGGAAGCGTGCCGTTTACCCCCTCACCGGACAATTTCGCGGACTGGTCTAACGAGACAAAGTTTCCGCAGGTCGCCATGCCAGGCGGCGGATGATCTCGGTGTCTCGTTGAGGAATCGGCTATCGGACGTCGTAGGTGATCTGCACCATGCCGTTGCCGAATCGGCGTTCTCGCTTCAGGGAGAGAGCGGTTCGAAGCCCGTCTGGCAGGACCGGTGTCCCCGCGCCGACGATGATGGGACAGAGCAACAGCTCGACCACGTCGACGAGCCCAAGCCGAAGCGCGCTGTGGGCCAAGGTCGGACCCTCTACTGTCAAGTCCCCGGATGCCTCGGCCCGGGCCCTCTCGATCGCCTCGGCCGTCAGTTTTCGCTCCAGCCGAGTGCGCTTGGTCCAGACCTCGGGCAGGCCGGCCGAGAAGACGACCTTCTGTGCGGCCTGCCACGTGGTCGCGAACGCTGAGGACTCAGGCGACTGGGCGGCAACCGCCGGATCGGTCTCCCACCCTGCCATCGCCTCATACATCCGCCGCCCGTAAAGGTAGGTGCTCACCTCGCCGGCGTCAGCGTTGAGCGCCGCGATGACCTCTTCGTCAGGGACCGCCCAGGAGTAGTCGCCCTGGGCGTCAGTGTGGTAGCCATCAAGAGACGATGCGACCGAGTAGATGATGCGATGCACTAACTCGTCCTTCCTGCCGGGTTCGTAAATGAGACCACAATCGTGAGACTCAAACGACACGTGAGACTCATCGGCCGGACGCTCGCTCGTTCGGAAGGTCGCCGGGGTCGGGCGCGCGAGCGGCGCTCCGCCACCGTCAGACCGGCCGGGTTTCGCCCCCCAGGGGCGATGCCGTGGTCAGCCAGGCATCGACTTCGGCGAGAAGCGCCGCCTTGAGCTCCCAAGGGGCGAACGAGGCCTCGATCGAAGCACGAGCCAACTCGGCCATGACGTCGTCGCCGTATCCGTGGACCTCACGCAACCGCGCGTACTCGTCGGCCAGCGCCGTCTCGCCGTCGGTGTTGACCGTGACCGCCAGCCTGGCCGCGCGTAGCCGAGGCAGGGGGTGTTCGGCCAGCGAGGCAACGAGCCCGAGCAGGACGTTGGAGGTGGGGCAGACCTCCAGCGGGATTCCGCTCTCGCGTACCCGTGCCACCAGCGCGTCGTCGTCGAGCACCCGGATGCCGTGCCCGAGCCGCTCGGCGTGCCCGACGTCCAGCGCCTCGCGGATGCTGGCCGCGCCGGCCGTCTCCCCCGCGTGGTGCACCAGGTGCAGCCCGGCCTCCCTGGCCGCGTCGAGCACCTCGGCGAAAGGCGTCAGCGGATGGCTCTCGTCGCCCGCCAGCCCTATGCCGATCACCTCGTCGTAGCGGACGGCCAGCTCGTACGTCCGCCACAGCCGCTCCACCGGACGCCGCCTGGAGTGGTCGAGCAGCACCCGGCTCCGGATCCCGAACCTGGCGCAGCCTTCGGCCAGCCCGTCGAGCACCGCCTCCAGCGGCATCTCGGGCGCTCCGACCCGCTCCCCGTGTGAGGCGGCGGTGAAGGTCACCTCGGCGTAACGAGTGCCCTGAGCGGCCTCGTCCTCGCAGAACTCCACCGCGATCCGGCGGAAGTGCTCGGGCGTGCGCAGCGACTCGCGTACTTTGGCCCGCTGGTCGGCGAACGCGCGGAAGTTCGCGAACGGGCCCTCGGGCTCCGGCGGGCCGCCCAGCTCCCGCACGGTCTCGGGACGTACGGTGCTCTCCAGGTGCACGTGCAGGTGGGCCTTGGGCAGCAGTCGGAGATCTCTCACGTCAGATCATGCTAACGACCCTTGATGATCTTCGACCATCCACGGCGACCCGGCTGAAGATTCGAACTCCGTGCGGGCCACTCCAGCCGTTTGTCGCTCACCGCAGCTGAGCGCGTTTCAGCTTGCGGCGTTCGAGGGCGTTGGGATGGCGGACGACCACGCCTGCCGGGCCGCCGGTGCCGGTGAGGCGGATCAGTGGTGTGCCCGGCAGTCGGTCGGGAGTGGTCTTGTCCCTCAGACCGCCGAGGCCGGGATCCATCCCGCCGGTCTCCACGGCCCAGCCGTCAGGGAGGATGATCGTGACCCCGGCCATCTGGCCGTGTGCTTCCACCTCGACCTCGGGCAGCCGGCAGTCGGCCTGGGTGAAATCGATCTTGACGCCGGCCATGCCGCCGTACGCGCTTACTTTCGCGGGTACCTGCCAGCGCCCGACGCGCGCCGCGCCGTGAAGGCCTCCCTTGAGGACCAGTGGCTGTCCCGGGTCCGGCGGAACCACGGGCGGCAGGTCGGCGGTGAGGGGCGTCAGATCGGCGTAGGTTCTGGCGGTCAGCGCCCGTTCCAGCCTCTCGTCGAGCTCGGTCAGTTCGATACGGCCCTCAGCCGCCGCCTCGTTCAGCCGTGTCACCACCGCTTCGCGCTCGGCATGGGAGACGCGCAGTTCACCACGACGGAAGGATTCCGGGTACTCAGCGGTCATGTAGTCGATGATACGGAGATGTGGGTACAAACGCGGCCACTGCCGATCACTGTAAGTCGCGTGGACCGAGGATGAGGCGGTAGCCGCCGGTCACGCGTTCACAGCAACGCAGGCCAGGCAGGCGGCCCTCTCGTCGCGCGATCTGACCGTGCCGGACCGGTCAGGATCTGGTCGGCCACGGCTGCCGGGCCGGCCACCCCCAGATGCGGTGGCTGACCAGTGTGATCGGTCCTTCGGCCGCCCATGGGGAAAGGATCAGCCCCGCTCCGGAGCGGGGCTGGAATCGGCGATCCTCAGGCCGGAGCAGTCGTTGACGGCTCCAGCTGGACCTGTGTCTCGGCGTCGGTGAATCCGACCGAGCGGTACACGCGGATCGCGACGTAGCTCGGATCGGCCACCATGACGAGCGTGTGCGCGTTCAGATGTTCCAGAGCGTGCCGGCCGGCCGTGTACACGAGGGTTCCGGAAAGGCCCTGGTTTCGATGTGCCGGGTGAGTGTCGACGGCCTGGTAGCGCGCGAGCCCCGAACCATCGGTGAACAGGCCGAGCCCGGAGACCATGCGGTCGTTCACGAAGGCTCCGAACCACGCGCCGCACCCGCGTTCCTGCAGTCGGCGCATCGCCGCCAGATTGCGCTGGGCGAACACCCGGTATCCCTCGATGTCGGGACCGGGGTTGGTGGCCTCCTGCAGTGCCAGCGCGGCGGACCAGTCCTCGTCGCCGTCCAGGACGCGGAAGTGAGCGTCACGGTTGGGGTGCGGCGGCGGGTGCACCGCACTGGCCGTCATCACGGTGCTCCGCTCGACATCGAGGCTCGCCGCCGCCAGTTCCTCCGGCTCACCGGCGTCGCCGGTGACACCGTCGACACCGAGGGCGACGTGGCCGGCGTCCGGGAACTCGCGGTGGAAGGTGTTCACCCACGAGGCCACCGTTCCGGGGGCCGGCGGAGTGTCCAGCAGGATGAAGTTCCCCCAGTGATAGGTCGGGTTGGCGGGCGTCCGGACAGCCAGGTAGCCGTCGCGCCGGTCGACGACGCCGCCTTGCAGCCCGAGCAACATCAGATCACTCTGGTATCCCAACGACCGCACAGCCATGGTCAAACCGTACCGGCGCCCTCATCGCCTCACCAGAACCCAGGTTTTCCAGATCGCCGGCCTGTTGAGCCAGGCCGGGCTGGTCATGCGTGCCCGGCTGCTGCGCGAGCCCAGTGAGAGCACGGAGACGACGCAGCAGGCCTGCCTGCCGGCCCACAGACCGGAATGGCTCCTCGGTCACCGGCTCTTGGCGGGCTCTCCTTCCAGCGCGCTCCTGATCATGGCGAAGCTCTCCGTGATCTTCCCGGCGAGGCCGCGCGGGATCTCAAGGAAACCCACCGTGTCGGCGTCGGCCCAGTAGCAGTAGGTCCCGTCGTCGGTGTTCCGGCAGGAGGCCGCGCCGCGGAGCGGACCGGTTCCCACGTAGACCCAGTCCGTCTGCGGGTTCTCCCTCTCGCGGTCCTGAGCGGTCAGCCAGTCCACGGCGGCCTTGGGATCGGTCACCTCGGCCTGCGCCCCGGTGGCGTAGAAGGATTTCAGGCGCGGGGTGTCCTGGTAGAACGTGGTGAGCTGGGTGCCGGAGATCTTGTGGTGCGGCCCGTCCGGGAGCTTGAAGCGTTCCTCGGCGGGGGTCACCGATACCAGGTCCAGTGCCCCGATCGCGGTGGGGAAGGGCGTCGCGAAGGTTCCCGGGGGTTTCGGCGGGTTCTGGGCCGATGAGGCGTCCTCCTGATCCGCTTCGACGGTGAAGGTACATCCCGCGAGAACGCCGACCGCGAGCGTCATGAGGGAGATTCTTGCGATGTTCATGGCGTGAGGGTGATCCAGTGCGCTTGTGCGCCGGTTGGATCTCTCTGGCACCTGATGGAAATCATCGCACGTATGTAACCTGGAGGCGCTGGACGGAACATCTGTCGTGGAAGTGAAGCCGGTCCTCGGCCGAGGAATCGAGCGCTGAGCCGATACGGGTCACGTCCTGCCGGGGGTGATCCCGCACCGTCGGAGCCGTTCGGCCTCGTCGGTGTGGCCGAGCCGTCTCAGCAGGCCGATCGCCTGGGCCAGAACGTCGGGGCGGCCCAGTTCGGCGGTGCTCAGGTAGGCAAGGACCGCTCTCTCCGCGTGACCGGCCTCGCAGAGCAGCAGGACCGCCCATATCAGGGCGTGCGCGTCGCCGGTCTCCGCCCGGGTCCGCAGCCAGGTGATCGCCTCCTGGGTGCGGCCCGTCTCGTGCATCAGGTCGACCGCGTGCGCCAGGGCGTCGGGGTAACCCGCCTCGGCGCGGGCCCGCAGCCAGGTGATCGCCTCCTCGGCCCGATCCAGCTGGTACAGCAGGACGGTGAGCCGCCTGAGGGCGTGGGGGTCGCCTGTCTCGGCGCGGGTCCGCAGCCAGGTGATCGCCTCCTCGGCCCGCTCGGACTCCTGGAGTAACTCGACCGCCTTCCACAGGGCGTCGATGTCGCCGGTCTCCGCCCGGGTCCGCAGCCAGGTGATCGCCTCCTCGGTCCGGCCCACCCGCTGGAACAACTCGACCAGCTGCCAGCAGGCGTCGGTGTTCCCGGCTTCCGCGGCGTGCCGGTAGGCGGCGATCGCCTCTTCGGCCCTGCCCGTCTCCTGCGGCTCGACCGGCCGCCGGCCGTCGCGGACGCGTCCGGCGCCGGCGGCGCGGTTGTGGTCTCCGGGCTGTCCCGCCCCATTGGGGAGAGCAGCGGTCCGGTTGGAGATGTCGGGCGGCCGCCGGAGCTGACCGCCGCTCTCATCGCGGCTCATCACTCATTGCCACTCGTCGCAACATCATCACTCCGTATGGAGCCTGCGGACGGCGAAAATAGACGATATTAAGGTGACATAAGTAATTCTGCCATCTCGCGGAGATCGGTTTTCTGCCCCCCTTCGGCGGGGCAATAATAGATATTTTAGTGTTGTCTAATATATTTTAGGTGATATTTCTGGGATTGGTGGGTGATTTTGCGGGCTCCGCCGGGCCCGTCAGGTTGGCCGACATCCGGGTCAGGACGTCGATCGTGGCCAGGTACTCCTCGGCGCTGATCCCCTCCGTGAGGCGGGCACGATCGGCGTTCACCTGCCGTCGTAACTCCTCGTGCGCCCGGATCCCGGCGGCGGTGAGGGTCGGCCGCTCCGCTCCCTCCAACCAGCCCCGCTCGCGCAGGTCGTCCGCCACCGGGCGCAGGGAGGGCCGCCGGTCGTCAAGGAAGGGGGCGAGGGCGATGTCGAGGTCGGCGAGGGTGGGGGAGTCGGTGGCGATGACGTTCAGCACCTGCCAGTGGCGGCGGGTCAGGCCCTGGCCGGCGAGGAGGCCGTCGAGGGAGCCCTCGACGAGGCCGTGCAGGTGCTTGATCCAGTAGCCGATGGGACGTCTCTGGCCGGTGATCTCGGAGATGTTCACGGTGCCGCCTTCCTGGGCCGATACATGTACTTTGACAATAACATGTATTAGTACATGTATCATTGGGGCATGGAAGACCCTCAGGTGGCCGCCGTCGAGCGGGCGATGGTGGCGATCCGGCGCAGCCAGACCCGCCGCGCCCTCCAGCGCCTCGCGGGTGACGTCGAGCTCGACCCCGCACTCTTCGGGGTGATCGACGCTGTGGAGGAAGGGCCGGAGGCCGCGACGGTGACCTCCGTCGCCGGTCGGCTGGGCGTCGACCAGCCCCGCGCCAGCCGACTGGTGGCCAGGGCAGTCGAGGCGGGGCTGCTGCGCAGGGTGGCCGACCCGGCTGACGGCCGCCGCAGCACGCTGGAGCTCACCGAACTGGGCGCCGGGCACGCCGAGCGGGTCCACCGCTTCCGCCGTGAGGTCTTCGACGCGGCGATGCGCGGCTGGTCCGAGCACGAAAGGCGGGAGTTCGCCCGCCTGCTCACGGCCTTCGTCGCGGAGCTGGGCCGACGCCACCGGGAAGGCTGACTCCTCTTTCCGCGGTGGGTCCGCCGATCAGGCGAGTTCGTCCAGCCGGGCGATGTCGCTCTCGGTCAGCCGCAGGTCGGCCGCGGCGACGTTCTCCTCCAGGTGTGCCACGGAGCCGGTGCCGGGGATCGCGAGGATGACCGGGGAACGGGCCAGCAGCCAGGCGAGCGCCACCTGGGTGCGGGTCGCGCCATGCCGTCCGGCCACCTCGTCGAGCGTCCGCTGCTGCTCCGCGGTGGGCGCCATGCCCGGTGGGGCCTGTGAGGTGTCCAGGCCCGGCCTGAGCATTCCCGCCGCGAGGGGAAAGTAGGGAACGAAGGCGATGCCGTGCTCCTCGCAGGCGGTGAGGACGTCCTCGCTGTCCCGGTCGAAGAGGTGGAACCGGTTCTGTACCGCGACCACGGGGGCGATCTCGCGGGCCTCGGCGAGCTGGGCGGCGGTGACCCCGCTGAGCCCGAGATGCCGGATGAGACCGCGCCGGTGCAGGTCGGCGAGCGTGCCGAAGGAGTCGGCGAAGGGGGTTTCGTCGGGGAAGAGCAGGCCGTCGCCGCCGACTCGCAGATAGACCAGGTCGAGGCGGGCCCTGCCGAGCCGGGACAGGTTCTCCTCGATCTGCTCGCGCAGCTCGGCCGGCGTGGCGGCGGCGTTCCACGACTGCCACTCGTCCCTGACCACGCCGACCTTGGTGGCGATCACGAGGTCGTCGGGGTAGGGGTGGAGTGCCTCGCGGATGAGGTCGTTGGCCACGTGCGGGCCGTAGAAGTCGCTGGTGTCGATGTGCCTGACGCCGAGTTCGACGGCTCGGCGCAGCACGGCCAGGGCGGCCGCCGGGTCCTTCGGCGGCCCCCAGACACCGGGGCCCGGCAACTGCATCGCCCCGTAGCCGAGCCGGCTGACGGTCGCTCCTTCGGCGAGGCGCAGCGGGCCGCCGGGGGCGGTGGTGGTGCGGTCGGTGGTCATGTGTGATCCCTTCGTGCTGGGTGCTGTGCGGCTGTGGCTCGACCGGAGAGCCGGGCACGGATGGAGGCGGTGGTGATGCCGCCGTCGGGATGGCGTTCGAGCTTGCCGCGACTGGCGAGGTCGTGAACGCCCTGGCGGGTGATGCCGAGCATGGCCGCCGCCGCCGAGGAGGGCACCGCGACGGCGGCCGGATGTCCCGCACGCCGGGCCACGGCCCGGCCAAAGGGGGTCGCCCACCATCCGGCCGGTGGATCAAAGGGGGCGTCACTGGGATACAGGGCGCTGACCAGGCGGATCGCGGTGTACGCGGCGGCCTGGTCGTCCTCCCCCAGCAACACCTCGGCCCACGCCCGGGACTCCGTCACCAGACGCTCCCCGAGCAGTTCGCCGGTGCCGAAGAGGATGTCCAGCGGATCGAGCAGCCTGCTGCCGACGATCCTCCTCAGATCGCCCGCGAGCATCTCGTGCGCTTCGGTCCAGGCGGTCACTGCCCCTCCTTTGCTTGACGTATGACGTCAAGTACTTGTCGCCAACTATCAAATACTTGACGTCATACGTCAAGCACTTCTCTGGATCTTCGAATGGAGCAGGTGCTCGCGGTGGCGTACGTCGGGGGCGGCCGATCCGGGCGGGGCTCCGTACCCCAACGACGTGAGCCTGCTACGACCGGTCTCCCGGCGGTCCGAAGTTCACGATCTTCTGCGCCGCGGTGCGAGATCGCGTTCTGTGAGCCGCCTTTCCCGGAACGGTATGGGGAGGAATAGTGAGATTCATGAGACCTGTGATCCTCACGACCGCACTGTGCGCCATGCTCGTCGGCCTGTTAGGCGCTCCCGCACAGGCCGACACCACCACGACTCCTCCCGCGGGCTTCCCGCTGCCCGCGGGATTCCAGCCCGAGGGCATCGCGATCGGACCCGGACCGGTGGCCTTCTTCGGCTCGCGGGCGACCGGCGCGATCTACCGGGCCGACCTGCGTACGGGCAGGGGAAGCGTGCTCAGCGACGGGCCGGGCACCCCGTCGCTCGGGCTGAAGACCGACGCGACGGGACGGCTGTTCGTCGCCGGCGGCACCGGCGGCGACGCACGCGTGATCGACACCCGTACCGGCAGGCTGCTCAAGAGCTACTCGCTCGCGAGCGGAGCCGCCTTCGTCAACGACGTCGTACTGGCCCGGAAGGCGGCCTGGTTCACCGATTCCACCAATCCCGTTCTCTACCGGCTCAGGTTGGGCGCGGGCGGCACCCTGCCGGCCACGGCCGACACGGTGCCGCTGACCGGTGCCATCGAGTACGGCCCGGGTATCAACGCCAACGGCATCGCCGAGACCCCCGACGGTAGATCGCTGCTCATCGTGCAGTCCAACACCGGACGGCTGTTCAAGGCCGACCCGGTGACGGGCGTGACCACATCGGTGGACCTGGGCGGTGAATCCCTCGGCAACGGCGACGGCCTGCTGCTGGTCGGCCGCACCCTGTACGTCGTGCAGAACCGGCTCAACGTCGTGACCGCGGTACGGATGAGCCGGGACGGCTCCTCGGGGCGGGTCGTCGACCGGCTCACCGACCAGCGTTTCGACGTGCCGACCACGGTGGCGAGGTTCGGCGATCGGCTCTACCTGCCGAACGCCCGCTTCACGACGCCACCCGAGCCGAACACCCCCTACGACGTGGTCGGGATCCGCGCGGCGCGGGCACGCTGACCGTCCTGGCGGGCTGCTCGAATCGTGGATCCCCGGCCGGTGCCCAGGCCCCGGTTCGAGCAGCCTCGATCACGCGGAGCCGGTGACAGGGCCGGTGACGGGGCCGGTGACGGAGACGAACCCGGAACCGGGACGGTAGTCGGGGGACTGGTGCCTGAAGTAGGTGTTGTAGACCTGGCAGTAGTGACCACCGCGAGCCAGCAGCGTGCTGTGGTCGCCCTCCTCGACGATCCGGCCGTGATCCAGCACGATGATGCGATCGACGTGCTCGATCGTGGACAACCGGTGTGCGATGACGATGGAGGTGCGGTCGGCCAGCACCCGGTCCAGGCCCTCCTGGATCTGGGCCTCGGTCAGCGGATCGACACTGGCGGTGGCCTCGTCCAGGACCACGATCGCCGGATCCTGGATGAGCAGGCGGGCCAGCGCGACGAGCTGGCGCTGGCCCATGGACAGGGCGCGGCCGTGTTCGCCGACGTCGGTCCGCAGGCCGTCGGGCAGGGCGTCGATCCAGTCGCCGCCGCCGACCGCCGTGGCGGAGGCGAGCACCTCCTCGTCGCTCGCCTCCGGCCTCGGGTATCTGATGTTGTCGGCGACAGTGCCGCTGAACAGGAACGGAACCTGTGGAACCGCGCCGATCTGCCGCCGGTACCCGGCCAGATCCAGCGTGCGGATGTCACGATCGTCGATGCTCAACCGGCCGTCCTGGAACTCGTAGAACCGGGTGATCAGCTTGCTGAGCGTCGACTTGCCCGCACCGGTGTGACCGACCAGCGCGACGCTCTCGCCCGCCTCGATGGTGAGGTTGAAGTCCCGCAGGACGGTGCTGTCGGCTTCGTAACCGAACCGGACGTCGCGGAACTCGATGCGGCCCGCCAGCCTGCCGACCGGCTGAGGGTCGGTCTGCACGACCCGGGGTGGCGCGTCGATCAGGGCGAAGACCCGCTCTGACGCGGACAGGCCCTGCTGGAACTGGGACCAGAACGCGGCGATGGAGGTCAGCGGGAACCAGAAGAGGGCGACCCCCTGGAGGAAGAGGTACCAGTCGCCGGCGGACAGACCGCCGGCGAGCACCGTGGTACCGCCCAGTTGGACGAGCGCGACCGTGGCCAGTCCGGCGACGAGAAAGAGCACCGGGAAGATGCCGGAGAAGACGAAACCCTGCCTGAGCGTCACCTGGTAGCTCTGCTCGTTGATGGGCCGGAACTCGTCGTAGACCCGCTGCTCCTGGCGGAAGTTCTTGGCGACGGTGATTCCGCCCATGGTCTCCTGCAGGGTGGCGTTCACCCGGCTCAGCGAGCGTTGCGCCCTGCGGCTGCTGCTGCGGGCGACCCGCCGGAACAGCAGCGCGATGCCCACCACGACCGGCACCACGAGAAGGGTCAGCAGGGCGAGCTCGACGCTGCGCAGGAAGAGCAGGATCGTGACGAAGCCCACCATCAACACCTGGCTGATCAGGTCCATCGTCAGGGTGGAGACGGTCGCGAAGTCATCGGTGTCGGAGGTGACCCGGCTGACGATCTTGCCCGACGGGTTCTCGTCGTAGAACGACAGGTCACGCTTGAGTACGGCGTCGAACGCGTCCTCGCGGAGACGCAGGACGACGTCTCCGGTGACCTTCGCGCTGTACCACTGGCGGATGAAGTTGAACAGCCAGCCGAGCACCCCGGCGAGCAGCAGGCCGACGGTGAGCTGCCGGCCCACATCGGCGATCGTGCCGTCCTCGATCCCGTCCACGCCCCAGCTGACCAGCAACGGCATGGCCGCCTGGGTCAGTGAGAAGAGCACGATCATGATCGCGACCAGGACCATCGAGCCCAGCTTCGGCCGGAAGTAGGACAGGATCCGGCGGAGTAGATCACGATCGTTGTAGGTGCGATCGTAGTCCTCGGCGTCGAGGCCGTCCATGATGAAGCCCATCAGCCCTGCCCTCCCTGCTCGCCCGCGAGGACCACGCCCGGGTCGGTGGTGCCCGCCAGGTCGACCTCGTCGTAGTGGGCGAAGATCCGCCGGTAGAGGCGACTGCGGGCGAGCAGTTCGTCGTGCGTGCCGTAGTCGACCAGCTCGCCTCGGCGGAGCAGCAGAACCTTGTCGGCCCAGCGGATCTGGGAGAGCCGGTGGGTGATCAGGAGCGTGGTGCGCCCGTCGAGAACGCGGTCGACGGCCTGCTGGATCCTGTCCTCCGTGGCGGAGTCGATCGCACTCGTCGAGTCGTCGAGCACGAGGATCGCCGGATCCGTCAGCAGTGCCCGTGCGATGGCCAGGCGCTGGCGCTGGCCACCGGAGAGGGTGATGCCGCGCTCACCGATGACCGTGTCGTAGCCGTCGTCGAGCTCGCCGATGAACTCGGCGGCCTGGGCCTCCTCCGCCGCCTTCACGACGGCGCTCCGCTCCACCTGCTGGCCAAGCCCGAAGGCGATGTTCTCGGCCACCGACCTGGAGAACAGCACGATGTCCTGCTCGATGGTGGAGATCTGGGAGCGCAGCGAGTCGAGGTCCCACTCGCGCACGTCCACGTCGTCCACCAGGATCCGGCCGGCGGTGACGTCGTAGATCCGGGGGACCAGCTTCGTCAGGGTGCTCTTGCCCGAGCCGGTCTCGCCGACGATCGCCACGGTCTCGCCCGGCTGCACGGTGAACGTCACCCCGCGCAACACCGGATCGTCCTCCCCGTAGCCGAACGTCACGTTCTCGAAGCGGATCGCCCCGCTGATCGGTGCGGCGTGGCCGTCGGCGCGTCGCCCGAATTCGGTCTCGGTGTTCATGATGCTCAGGATCCGGCGGGCGGACACGATGCCGAGCTGGACCAGTGAGAAGGTGAAGATCGATATATTGGTCGGGAAACCGATCATGTTCACCAGGCTCATGAAGGCGACCAGCTCGCCGATCGTGATGTCGCCCGCGGCCTGGAGGTAGAGGCCGTGCCAGAGCGCCCCGGCCATCGCGAAGGCGAAGAGCAGGGTCGGCAGGTAACGGGCCTGGACCAGGCCGTTGCGGACGAAGAAGTCGCGATAGCGTCGCGCGCGCGCCCGGAACCGCAGCCGCTCCTGGTCCTCCTGCGCGGACACCTTGATGACCTCGATGCCGCGGACCGCCTCGTTCAGCCCGGCGTTGAGATCGCCGAACTGCTCGCGCATGCGGGTCGCCACCGGGTTGAGCTGCCCCATGTAGTGCCGGAGTGCGAGAACGAAGACGACCGCGAAGACGCCGGGCACCAGCAGCAGCCGCGGGTCGATCGCGGCGATGAAGACCAGGGGCACGAGGCCGGTCAAGCTGGAGTCGACGATCAGGTCGATGCCCGGGGAGATCATGATGGAGAGCTGCCGGATGTCGTTGGCCGCCCGCGCCATCAGGTCGCCGACCCGCTGTCTGTTGTGGAAGGTCTGGCTCTTGCCGAGCAGGCTGACGTAGAGCTCGTCCCTGGTGTCCCGCTCCAGCCGCTTGGCCAGAACCTCGCTGGCCAGGCGTGCGATGAGGTCGAAGGCGCCGCGGGCCAGCACGATCGCCAGCAGTCCCAGCGAGATCAGGCCCAGCTCCCGCGCCCCGCCGCCGTTCTCGCCCAGCACGGTGTCGAAGGCCGCGCCGGTGAGCCCGGGAACCGTGGCGTTGAGCACGACCATGATCAGCGATGCGCCGAGGAATCCGGTCAGCTGGAGCGGATGGCGGCGAACATGGGACCAGAACCAGCGCACCGGACCTCGCCTGTCATGCGGGCGACCGGAGACGGAGAACTCCGAACTGCTGATGGTCACAGGTTCGCTCCCAAGCAGGTCAAGGATGAAAGTCGAACTTGCTTTCTATCACCGGGCGCCGACACTTTCCCATGCATTTTCTCGGCCCCGCCCTGCCCGTCACGGGCGGACACGCGGGCCGACCCGGATATCGGGATGCCGTCAGGTGAAATCGGCGGGCACCCCGCGCGAGGACCTTCGGAGGGAAATCGCCGTGGGGCACGTCGAGGTCGGGCAGCCCACCTACAGGCGATGACCCCTATGGTCGGTAAGGGACTGGCCGTGCGGGGGCTGCTTGGCGGGTGTCACCCAGCGGACTGGCGAGTGCTCTTTCGAATCCGGTGAGGGCGTTGATGAGGTCGGGGACCTCGAATGCGCGATTCCGCCTGCCGATGGTGGTCTGTTTGAGCACGCCTGCCGCCGCGAGCTGGTTGACCGCGTCGTTGGCTCGCTGGGCGGATCGCCCGATCAGGTCGGCGGCGGTGGTGGCCGTGAGCACGGGAGCAGAGGGAAGTACTCGCAGTAGAAGATCGACGGAGGACCCCGTGCGCACTCTCCCCAGCTTCTCTCGCCAGCCCCTTTCGAGGGCGTCGAGTGTCGCACCGAAACGATCCGTGTCGATACTGGCGCGGGCGGCGTCCGCGACGAATCGATCGAGACAGGTGCCCATGCCCTCCTGGGCTTGCGGAGAGTCGGAGGCTCCCTCGTAACGGTATGCGGTGAGTGCGGAGATGTAGGCATCGGTGTGTGACGCCAGGATGAGACTGATCGGTGGGGCGAAGCGGGGAGCCAATCCTCGACGACGGAGGATCAGGTGGATGAGTGCCCGTCCCGTACGGCCGTTGCCGTCAACGAATGGGTGGATCGTCTCGAACTGTGCGTGTGCGATGGCCGCCTGGACCAGGGCGGGATGGTCGTCTCCTGATATGTACGCGCACAGGTCTTCGAGGAGCGAGTGAACTCTGTCGGGCGGTGGGGGGACGAAGTCGGCGCCGCATGGTGACATGCCGGTTCCGCCAACCCAGTTCTGTTCGGTTCTGATCAGGCCGCCGAAGCGTGCGTCCCGAGTTCCGTTGAGAAGCCTTTGGTGGACTTCCAGGATGTCAGTGACATGTACGGCCGGTGCGTCCGCGAGTTCGAGAGCCGATTCCATCGCCCGGACGTTCCCGAGGACCGCGTGTGCCGTGTCATCGTGTGCCTCTATGCCGGTACGTGATGCCACATCGGCTTTGGCGAGACGCCGTACATTGATCTGCAGGCCCTCGATGAAGGAACTCGCCACAGCTTCGGCTCGTAGGAGAAGCCTGGCCAGCGCTTCAAGACTGATCAGGGCTTGTGGGGATGCGTTCAACTCCACGAGTCGGCGCTCGACGTCGCTCACATCCGCTGCGCGTTGTGCCGTCAGGTTCAGGGGGCGGCCTAGCAGAGGATCGGGAACGTACGCCTTGTAGTGGCACGGTTGGCGTTCCGCTCGCGTGGCACCGCCCGGAGTACCTGGCCAGGACATGGCGATGTACTCGGCCATAAGCGTTCTCCCCCTCCATCCATACGAACGGTTAGATGTTAACCGTTCGTATGGGCGCCAGATGTGAACTCTCTGGATTCGAGATCGGCGAGGGCTCCGGCCCGGTCTGAACGTACGGTGCCGCGACGGCGGAAATCGAAATGTCCGAGAGACCGGCTGGCGGGTACCCCGCGAGGACCTAGGAAGGGAATCGCAGTGGGGCACGTCGAGGTCGGCCGGCCCACGTGCGGGACATGACCCCCTGCCTGCGCTGGAAGGGGGGCGATCGGCCAGGATGTCCTAAGGCCGTTGCCCGGCCTTGTCGACCAGGTGGGCCTCCAGTCGGGCGCTGAGCACGAGAGAGGTGCCCGCCGCTACGAAGACCGGGTCCGAGTCCGTGTACTTGATCGTGCGGTCCGCGACAGTGACCCCGTACGTCCCCAGGTAGCGGAAATCATCCGGGCTCAGGATGAGCTCGTAGCGTGCCCAGTCGTCGGTGTAGCTGAAGGCCACCCCGTGCCGGCCCTCGGCGTCCACGGCATCCGGACGCACGGCCACTCCCTCGATCAGGGGCAGTGCGCGGAACAGGGCGGCGCGTACCTCCGGGCTGAGTGCCTGCTCGCCCATGAGCTGGTAGATCGCCTGGAAGAGCCGCTGCTCCCTGGACTCCTCATGAGGGCTGCCATCGCTGTTGAACATCCTGGCCATGGACTCCGCCGTGACCTTGTCGATCCGGCTGAGCAGCTCCTGTGGGGTGACGGGAGGCGCGGCCAGGTCGGCTGCGGAGATTCCGGGATGGGTGCCCTGAACGAGCAGTTCGCCGCCGGGCCGATACCAGGCGATCTGCTCGCCGTTCACACTGGTCCAGATCTCACTGGTGGTGCGCTCATCGAGATTCACCCCGAACCCGTCGCCGGGCGCGGCCAGCTTCTCCCTGATGTACAGCCACTGGTCCGGCGAGGGCTTCACCCCGCCGCGGACTTCGGCCGCCTCGGCCGCGCGCTCGCTGAGCTCCTGGACGCTGGCCACGGGCGTTGCCGGGGGCGCCTGCAATCGGACCGTACCGACACCGATCAGCACCGAGAGCGCACCGGCGAGCGCGACCCTCCAGGCCAGCCGGGGCAGGCGCCGCCGCGCGGGCGCGGGCAGGGCGTGGATCTCGTGCAGGAGGCGGGCACGGGCCGACTCCTCCGCCTCGCGGGTGATCGTCGGAACGGACGCGCGGAACCGCTGGATCTCTTTCACTGCTTCTCCTCCCGGGTCGGGTCGCCGCCGAAGGCGGTCCTTGCCTTCTTGCGCGCGCGGTGCAGCCGGGAGCGCACGGTCCCTACCGGGACGCCGAGCGCCTGCGCGACCTCCTCGTAGGACAGGTCACCCCACGCCACCAGCAGCAGCACGTCACGGTCACCGCGCGACAGCCCCGCCAACGCCTTCGCGATCCGTCGCTCCTCTTCCTGCGCGGCGACGCGGCTGATCACCGTGTCTGCCATCGGCTCCGGCAGCGGGTCCGCCCCCGTACGGCTCAGCGCCCGCAGGAACCGCTCCTCGTCGCGCCGGTGCCTGGCGACCAGGGTGGTCGCGATGCCGTACAACCAGGGCCTGGCCAGCGGCCGGGCCAGGTCGTAGGAGTCGCGACGGCGGAAAGCCGTCAGGAACGTCTCCGCCGTGATGTCGTCGGCCGCCTGGGTGCTCAGCCGCCGGGCGACGTAGTGGTGGATCTGGTGGGCGTAGCGGTCGAACAGCACGGCGAACTGCTCAGGATCATCACGCGAGCGGCGGATCAGCTCGGCGTCGTCCGTCTCGGCCGTTTCCACCGGCTGCGCGGTCATTTCAGTCCTCGTGGTTCCATGCCTGCTGTCTCCCGGAGAGCCGGAACGGGTTCTCGCCGGAGAGAGACGGGATGCTCGTCCGTGAACGCGGCGGGGGCCCACGCGGGATCCCGTCCGGCCTGGCGGCGATGTGTCCCAGGGAGAGTTCACCGGCTCACGAGCATCGGGGAGACCTGCCCGCCATGGGCGTGACGACCGGATCGCCGGGCCGTACCGGCTGGAAACCGGCATGTAGCCTGCGCGGGGACCTGGAAAGAGGGAAGCGCAGTGGCGCATGTCGAGGTTGGCCGGCCCACCTGCGAGCCATGACCCCTTGAACGGTGAACCTGGCCCCCGTTGGGGAGGGGATGTGCCCGGGCTGTCAGGTGCATGCCGGCCACGGGGCGATGTCGCAGGTGCGGTCGGGAAGCGAGGGACCTTGGCTGCTCATGAGGGGTAGCGCTCCGTCCCGCTTCGCCGGGAAGGATGTCAATCCGCCGTCCTGAGGCAACCTGATCGCGGGACAGGCATGGAATAGGCATGCAGTCTGAGATCAGGAGTGTGATGGAGGAACCGCCACCGGAGCTCCATGCGGTGGCCGATCCGGCCGACGTCATCGTCACCGATTTGTTCATGACCCACCGTCTCGGCCTCGTCCGCTTCGCTTTTCTGCTGGTGGGGGACCAGGAAACGGCCGAGGACATCGTGCAGGATGCTTTCGCGGCGGTTCACCGCCGATGGAGCCGATTGACCGACCACGGTCAGATGCTGCCCTATCTGCGGACGGCCGTGCTCAACGGTTGCCGCATGGTCCACCGGCGCCGGGCGATCGCCCGGCGTTTCGGTGGTGATCGGAAAGTGCCGTTCTGGTCCGCGGAGGCCGAGGCTCTGCTGGGGGAGACCCGTCGCGAGGTGTTTCTGGCCGTGCGCGCTCTGCCGCGCCGTCAGCGTGAGGCGGTGGTGCTGCGCTACTACCTCGACCTGTCGGAGGGGGACATCGCCGAGGTCATGGGTGTCAGCCGTGGAACGGTGAAGTCGACCACATCCCGCGCGCTCAAGACGCTCGCTGTGAAACTGGAGGAGGAGCGATGACTTCGCAGATCGAAGACCGGCTCCGCGACGCCTTTACCGCCGGGGCCGGACTGGTGGGTGCCGAGACCCTGCGCCCCTCCGACCAGGCGGTACGGCCGAAGGCCGTTCGTCGCCTTCGCGGATCTCTTCGCATGGCTCCGCTGCTGGCCGCTCTGGCCGTCGTGGTGGTGAGTGTCGCCGTCGCGGCTGGGTTGCGTGGGTCGGGTCCGGTACGGCCCGCGCTGGAAGGTTTGTCCGGCCCTCGTTTCCTGCTGACCGCCGGAAATGACGGGTTGATGGTCCGCGACGCCCACAACGGTAAGATCACCGACCGGGTTGTGATGCCTCGATCCCCGGAGGGAAGCACCCGGGGCGTGCCCGGCGGATATCTGCTCGCCGGAACCGGAGAGGGCAGAACGTTCTACGTGGCCCAGAGCGTGCGGTCCCGCCAGACGACGGTGAGCACCACGTGGTTCTACCGGCTACGGATCGACGAGCGGGGGAAGGTCACCGAACTGGCACGCGATGTGATCCCCCCGGTGACCGGTACGACCGCGTCCTCCCTCGCCGTCACGGACGACGGCACCCGACTGGCCTACAGCGTCGACGGCAAGGTGTGCGGCAAGGGCAAGACGCTGCGCTTCTGTCCCGGAGCCCGGCTCACGGTCGTCGATCTGCCAGCCGGGACGACGCGCACCTGGACGACGAGCGCCGCCGGAAACCTCTGGAGCCTGTCGTGGGCGGCCGACCGCCGCACGCTGGGCTTCGTGGTCATGTCTCAGGCCCGGGTCCTTGACACGACCGCCGCCGGTGACACGCTCGGAACCAGCCGGACGGTGGCTCAGGGGGTGGACGCCCCGGAGGCCGCGGCGATCAGCCCGGACGGTCACAGGATGCTGGTCGGCCGTAAGTACCTGTCCGACGGCCGGGGACCGCACCGCTACACGATCGAGGAGTACTCCGTCATGGACGGTCGGAGGATCCGTACGCTTTTCAGCGCGGAGCACCCCGACAGGAACATCCCCTGGTGGAACCTGATCCGCTACGACGCCACCGGGCGCCACCTGCTCTTCAAGGGGAACCTCTACCCGCTGAGCAGGCTGGACGACGGTCAGGTGACCGTCCTCGTCCATCCGGAGCCCTTGGACCCGGGTTTCCCGGATGCCGCGCCGCAGGAGATCTCGGCGGCCTGGTAACGCTGGTCCGCCCCGAGTCATGATCACAAACCGCGTGGCGTGGTATCGGGACCGCCTGATCTCAGGCGGTCCCGCAACCGCCGTACCGGGAAAACGAGGATGCCCGTGGGCGAAAACGACGGGTACCCTGCGCGAGGGCCTAGGAAAGGGAATTGTCGTGGGGCACGTTGAGGTTGGCCATCTGACGTACGTTCTGCCGGACGGGCGGCCGTTGCTGGACGATGTGTCCTTCCGGGTCGGCGAGGGGGTCAAGGCGGCGCTCGTCGGGCCCAACGGGGCGGGTAAGACGACGCTGATGCGGCTGATCGCGGGTGACCTGCAGCCGGTCGACGGGAGCGTCGCCAGCTCCGGCGGCCTGGGGATCATGAGGCAGTTCATCGGCAGCATCCGGGACGGCCGGTCCGTGCACGACCTGCTGGTCAGCGTCGCCCCTCAGCGGGTGCGGGAGGCGGCGGCGAAACTCGAGGCCGCCGAGCTCGTGATGATGGAGCGCGAGGACGAGAAGGCCCAGATGCGCTACGCGCAGGCCATCACCGACTACAGCGACGCCGGCGGCTACGACATCGAGGTGCTCTGGGACACCTGCACGATGGCCGCGCTCGGCATGCCGTACGACAACTGCAAGTACCGCGAGGTCAACACGCTGTCGGGCGGTGAGCAGAAGCGGCTGGTGCTGGAGGCGCTGCTGCGCGGCCCCGACCAGACGCTGCTGCTCGACGAGCCGGACAACTACCTCGACGTGCCGGGCAAGCTCTGGCTGGAGCAGGCGCTCCGCGAGACCCCCAAGACGGTGGTGCTGGTCAGCCACGACCGGCAGCTCCTGGCCAACGCGGCGGACCGGATCATCACCGTCGAGTCCGGCAACATCTGGGTCCACGGCGGGGGGTTCGGCGGCTACGCCCAGGCGCGCAGGGAGCGCAACGAGCGCCTCGACGAGCTGAAGAAGCGCTGGGACGAGGAGCACGCCAAGATCAAGCGGCTGGTCCTGATGCTCAAGCAGAAGGCCAAGTACATGGACACCATGGCCGCCGCCTACCACTCGGCCCAGACCCGGTTGCGCAGGTTCGAGGAGGCCGGGCCGCCGGAGGCGGCGCCCAAGGAGCAGTTCATCAGCATGCGGCTGAAGGGCGGCCGGACCGCCAAGCGGGCGGTGATCTGCGAACGGCTTGAGCTCACCGACCTGATGAAGCCGTTCGATCTGGAGATCTGGTACGGCGAGCGGGTCGCGGTGCTGGGTTCCAACGGCTCGGGCAAGTCGCACTTCCTGCGCCTGATCGCCGGGGAGGAGGTCAGGCACACCGGGGTGGCCAGGCTCGGCGCCCGGGTCGTCCCCGGGCATTTCGCTCAGACGCACGCCCGTCCAGAGCTCATCGGCCGGACGCCCTGCGAGATCGTCATGACCGAGCACGCCCGGCTCAAGAACGAGGCGATGAAGGCGCTGTCCCGATACGAACTGGCCGGAACCATCGCCGAGCAGCGCTTCGAGACCCTCTCCGGCGGCCAGCAGGCCCGGCTGCAGATCCTGCTGCTCGAACTGTCCGGCACCACCCTGCTGCTGCTGGACGAGCCGACGGACAACCTCGACCTGGCCAGCGCCGAGGCTCTCCAGGAAGGGCTGGACGCCTTCGACGGGACCGTGGTCGCCGTCACCCACGACCGTTGGTTCGCCGATGACTTCGACCGCTATCTGGTCTTCGGTGCCGATGGAAAGGTCTACGAATCATCCGAACCGGTATGGGATGAGACCAGGGTGGTCCGCCAGAGGTAAAGACTCGGGTCGTTCCCGGCGCGTCGGAGTGGGAGGGGTACCGCCACCGGTTATCACGGCTAGGTGACGCACAGCACCCGAATCGTCGGCGCCCTCGCCCTCCTCCTCCTCATCGGAAGTGCCGGATGCACCGATGAGGAGGAGAAGCAGAAGCGGGCCGCCGCGCTCCAGCCGATCGCAGTCAGGGAACAGGCATCGTCCATCGTCAAGGGTGACGATGGGTATGTGGTGAACTGGGCAGGAGTGCTGGCCAACACCAACCCGTGGCACTTCGGCGAGCACATCGTGGCCACCGTGGTGGCCAAGAACGCCGAGGGCAAGGAGGTGGTCCGGCTGGAACAGCCGCTGGACGCGGTGCCTCCCGCCGGAACCCTGCCCTTCACCGGCCAGGTGGTGACCCAGGACAAGCCCGCCGCCGTGAGCATCGCGTACCGCCCGGCCCGCTGGCACCTGGCCGGCCGGATCGTCTCGGCCTTCCAGCCCTTCCCGGTCCGCGGCGTGCTGACCGACCGCACCGCCGACGGCAACTATCTCGTCACCGGCTACGTCGGCACCCCGTACGTGATGCCGACCCGCAGCCTGGCCGTCACCGCGCTGCTGCGCGACAAGCGGGGCAAGCTGCTCGGCGGTGGGAGCACGTTCGTGGACAACCTCCAGGCGGGTGAGAACCGCCGGTTCATCCTGCAGATCAAGAGTGTCCAGAACACCCGCGACATCGCCTCCGCCGAGGTGACCGCGCGCACCTGGGGGTCGAGCAGCCGCCCCTTCGAACAGCTCGCCCTCGGCGGCGCGCTGCCCCTGCACACGGTCAAGCCGAAGATGCCCCCGTTCGCCAAGGACCGGGGCAGGCAGGCCCCGCTCGCGAATGCCGGCCACCCGTGATCGGGAATCCTCTCCATGACATACCGATAAGCGCGATTAATTCAGCTAAATGGCCATTCTTCAACATTTATGACTACGGGTCGCGAGGGGTGATTTACTGGATTCATTGACTCCATGGAGACAGTTGGAGTCACTGTGCAGAAATGGCTGGAACTTATAGTTGTCAACCGTTTACCTTCGGTTGCATGACTGACGGTGTCCTGGTCGAAGCACTGCGTGCGAGGGAACCCGCGGCCCTTTCCGGCCTCTACGACTCGTATGCGGAAAGCGTCTACCGATACTGCCATTCAATGCTCGGCACCTCGGCGGGTGCGGAACCGGCGTTCCTCGACACCTTCGTCGCGGCCGAGGCCCATATTCACGCGCTCACCGACTCCCGTCGGCTGGAGGCGTGGCTGTACGCACTCGCTCGGGGGGAGTGCGTACGGCGCGATCCTGCCGGGGAGCCTGACCCGCAGGTCCCCGTTCCGGCGGACGCCGGTGAGGCGGACCTGCGGGTGATGGCGTGGAACGCCACCCGAAGCCTGTCGCCCGAGGACCGGGAGGTCCTCGACCTGAGCTGCCGGCACGGATTCGGGCCCGTCGACCTCGCCGCGGTCCTGGGCGTCACCACCAAGGTCGCGGCCGCGCGGTACGAGTCGGCGAGGGAGCAGCTGCGCGACGTCGTCACCGCGGAGGTCCTCGTCCGCAAGGGGCCCCACGACTGCGCGAGCCGGGCCCGCATGCTGGCCGGCTTCACCGGCGAGCTCACCACGCGGACGCGCGAGCGGGTGATCCGCCACGTGAACCGGTGCGACACCTGCGCCCCGCACCGGGTCAGGCAGGTCTCCGCGGCCAAGGTCTTCGACCTGCTCCCGGTGGTCGCGCCGCCGCCGACGCTGCGCGCGCGGGTGACGGACTGCTTCACCGACCCCGCGCGGATCCCCTACCGGCACGACGTCGCCCACCGGGTCGGCCCCCTCGACGGTGCCGGGTTTCCCGCCGGTACGGCGCGCGGAGGTCGTCGCCGGCCCTACGTGATGGCCGGTACGGCGGCCGCGGTCGCCGCGTCGGTGGCGCTCGCTCTGCTCCTCACCCAGACCACCCTCCGGTCCGAAGACGCGAGCCCCGGTGTCGCCTCGGAGGTGTTCTCGGCGTCGGCGGAGCCTCCGGCCGCCCAGCGGCCGGATGAGCACCAGAGGCCGGGGGAGTACCGCGGGTCCGAGGAGCCCGGCCGGCCAGGGGAGCACCGACGGGTGGACGCGCCGCAGGCGCCGGCGCCCGTCCGCGCGGAAACGGCCGTCGGGTGGACCGGCTCGCCCGGAGTGACGGAGCCGGTCGGCGTCACCGGGCCCGGCCCCGAGATCGACCGTCGGGTGCCGGTGCCGGGCCCGACCGGCCACCCGGCGGAGACCCCGCCCCCACCACCGGGCAACGGGCCTTCGACCGGCGGGCCTTCGGGTGGCGGGCCGGTGTTGCCGGGGGCTCCCGGGGCCGGTGCGCCGGACAGCCGCCTCCCGCACCGTGACCACCACGGACACCGGTCCTTCCGCCCCTGCCGCGACACACGGCGATCGACGGACCCGGGCGGCCCGCAGGCGAGCCCGGCGCCTTGGCGGGGCGGCCCGAGGCCCCCGCGAGGAGAGCACAGGCCACCCCGGGTGACCCCCCGGCCCCCTCAGGGGGCTCCGGGACCTCCGCAGGCGGACCCCCGGCCGCCACGGGCGAATCCTCGGCCGCCGTATGCCGGTCCCATACCGCCGCTCGCCGATCCGCAGGCTCCGTCCGCCGGCCCCGGGCCGTCGCGGGGAGACCTGAGACCTCCGCGTTCCGGGCCGCGGGGAGACCTCGGCCGGCCGAGGGCCGCTCAGCGGCGGTCCCCGGACGCCTCCCGGCCGGCATTCACCGGATCGAATCCCGCTCCACCCGCGCAGCCCGGCTCTCCCGCGTTCTCCGGCCCTTCCACCTCACCGGAAGGGCCGGTCACGCCCCTCGCCGAGCGGCCTCCGGGCGGCAGGACGCCGGCCGTCTGAGCGTCGAGACGCTTTCGGCATCCCTTCGGCGGTACGGGCCGAGCCCCTCACGAGCGGCGGTATTGTGGCGGGCGGTGACTACGTGGCGTGAGTGCCATGTGTGCGTAGAGTGACGAATGGGAATGTTGAGGTAGGCCGCCTGGCACGCGGCGACGCGCCGCGTTCCGCGGTGAGACCGCGGCAAGCGGTGTTTCAGGGGGACTCCGGGGGGAGACGCATGCATTCAGTCAGACGGCGCCGCCATGCCGCCGCAGTGGCGGGCCTGGCCTGCTGCCTGATCGCCGGACAGGGGCTCCCCGCCGGCGCCGTGCCCGGCCGGTCGGGACCGGCCGACGACGCCGCGCCCGGCGGCGTGACGGGCCCGTCGGCCGACGAGGTCGCCGAGGCACGGGCCATGGCCCGTGAGCGTGGTGAGAGGCTCGGCGAGACCACGGTCCTGGTCGCCGAGGCACGGGCCAGGCTGGAGGAGCTCGTCGCCGACGCGGAGAGGCTCGTCGAGTCGTACAACGGGGAGCTCGTCAAGACGGCTCGCGCCAAGGAGCTCTCCGCCCAGGCGGCCGAGCGGGCGAAGACCGCCGGCTCCCAGGTCGCCAAGGCCCGCGAGGCGGTGGCCGCGATCACCGCCCAGAGCTACGGCGGGCTGGACATCGCCCAGCCCATGATGGCCATGATGACCGGCAACGGCGGACCCACGGACGACGGCTACCTGCGCAGGGTCAGCATTCTGGCCCACATGGGTGGGGGGCAGGCCGAGACGCTCAAGCAGCTGCGGGAGTCCCAGGAGGTCTTCGCCATCCTCCAGGCCCAGGCGGAGGACGCGTACGCCGAGCAGCGGGAGGCGCAGGCGGAGGCCGAGGAGGCGAAGCAGGCCGCGGAGGAGGCCGTCGCCAGACAGGTCGACGAGACCCGGCGGATCGAAGAGGAGCAGGCGCGGCTGGAGAAGCTGGCCGACGAGGCGCGGAGTACGGCCGAGAAGCTCGCCAGGGAACGCGAGGTGGCCCTGGAGCAGGCCAGGATCGCCAGGGAGAACGCCGAGCGTGCCCGATACCAGGCGGCCGCGATGCGCCGCGAGGCGGCTCGGATGGGAGTGGCCTCGGGGGAGCCCGTGTCGCGCTGGGCGCTCAACGTGACCGCCGAGTCGGCCAGGGGCGACATCGCCGCCGACTGGGCGCTCACCCAGCTCGACAAGCCGTACGTGTGGGCGGCCGACGGGCCGGCCGCCTACGACTGCTCGGGGCTGACCATGCGGGCCTGGGAGCGGGTCGGGATCGACATGGACCACTGGACCGGCACCCAGTGGACCTCGGGCCCGCACGTGCGGCTCAGCGAGCTCCGCCGGGGCGACCTGCTCTTCTACGGGCAGGTCACGGGGAATCCCGGAGACATCCACCATGTGGGGATCTACGTCGGCCGGGGGCTGATGGTGCACGCCCCGCAGACGGGGGACGTGGTCCGGGTCGCGCCGATGTGGCGCAGCGACCTCATCGGCGCGACCCGCCCCGCGTGAGACCTGTCCGGTGTGACGGCTCAGCGGTGGTTCAGCGGCACTGAGCCGTCACCCGTGGCGGCTCAGTGCTTGTCGGAGGCCTCGTCCTGGGCGCGCTTGATGGAACGGACGATCTCCTCCTCGGCCTCCACCCTGCCGACCCAGTTGGCGCCCTCGACCGACTTGCCGGGCTCCAGGTCCTTGTAGACCTCGAAGAAGTGCTGGATCTCCAGGCGGTCGAACTCCGGCACGTGGTGGATGTCGCGGATGTGCTCCATCCGGGGGTCGGTGGCGGGGACGCAGAGGACCTTGTCGTCGCCGCCCTTCTCGTCGGTCATGCGGAACATGCCGACCGCGCGGCACTTGATCAGGCAGCCGGGGAAGGTCGGCTCCTGGAGCAGCACCAGGGCGTCGAGGGGATCACCGTCCTCGCCCAGCGTGTCTTCGATGAAGCCGTAGTCGGCGGGGTACTGCGTGGAGGTGAAGAGCATGCGGTCGAGCCTGATGCGGCCTGACTCGTGGTCCACCTCGTACTTGTTCCGTTGCCCCTTGGGAATCTCAACGAGAACGTCGAACTCCACCGCGTTTCCTCCACTCAGACCCCCGGGCACCCCCGGTTGGGCGTTAATGTCTCGTAGGCGTTTTATGCCTTTTGGCTACTGACGATGAGAGGTCGGCGACGTAATGGTAATGCGGCGTGAGCGGTGGGTGGCTTTGGTCACTCTCGTCCTGCTGCAGATTTTCGTCGTCGCGGCCGGGGCACACCTGATCACCAGCGGTGTGCTGGTCAAAGGTGAGTCCGAGCGTGTCGCGTCGGCGGCGCCGCCCCCCGTCCCGGTCATCACCTCGGGTCCGGTGCTGGCCGCGGGGGGGAACGGACCTCTCCCCGCCAAGGGTACTTTGGCAGGGCGGTTGACCGAGGCGTTGGGGGACCCCGCTCTGGGCGGAAGCGTCGGAGCCGTGGTCATCGACGCGGAGACGGGCGCCACGCTGTTCGGCAGCCACGAGAGCAAGGGCATCACTCCCGCCTCCACCACCAAGGTCGTCACCGCTGTCGCCGCGCTGGCCTCGCTGGGGCCCGACACCACGCTGAGCACCCGGGTGGTGCGGGGCTCCTCGCCGGGCTCGATCATCCTCGTCGGCGGCGGCGACCCCACCCTGGCGAGCCCGAGAACGGCGGCCGGCCAGGTCTATCCCAGGCCCGCCTCGCTCGCCACCCTCGCCTCGCGCACCGCCAGGGCGCTGGCGGCGGCGGGGACGTCCAAGGTGACGGTGGCCTACGACGACTCCCTCTACGTGGGGCCGCGCACCGCCGCGTCGTGGAAGCCCGGCTACGTGCCCGAGGGCAGCGTGGCCCCCGTCACCGCGCTCATGGTCGACGAGGGCAGGATCTCCAGCGGCGACCAGAGAACCTCCGACCCCTCCCGCGCGGCGCACAGCGCGTTCGTGTCGCTGCTGTCGAAGTACGGCATCACGGTTTCCAAGTCCGCCAGGCGGTCCACGGCGCCGGCCGGTGCCAAGGAGATCGCCAGGGTCGAATCCGCGCCGGTCTACGCCCTGGCCGAGCGGGCGCTCACGCTCAGCGACAACGACCTCTCCGAGGCGCTGGCCAGGCACGTGGCGATCAAGGAGGGCGAGCCCGCCTCCTTCGACGGCGGCGCCCGGGCGGTCGGCAAGGTGCTGGCCAGGCTCGGCGCCGACAAGGGCGTGCGGGTCTTCGACGGCAGCGGGTTGTCCCCCAGGAACCGCATCACCCCCGAGGCCCTGGCCCGCCTGGTCGCGGTGGCGGCCTCCCCGGCCAACCCCGGCCTGAACCCGATCGTCAGCGGCATGCCGGTCGCCGGCTTCAGCGGCACCCTTGGGCACAGGTTCGACAAGACGCGCTCCGCCTACGGGCTCGTCCGTGCCAAGACGGGCACCCTGGACGGGGTCAACACGCTGGCGGGTATGACCACCACGCGTGCCGGACGCCTGGTGACCTTCGCCTTCATGGCGGACGACGTCCCACCCGGCTGGGGCAAGGCGGAGGCGGCCCTCGACAGGCTCGCGGCGGCGGTGGCCGCCAGTTGATCAAGGGTTCCGGGTGCGCGGCCCGGGAAGGGAGCACGTACGGTGGACGGTATGCAGGTGATCGACTGGGATCTTGCCGTAGCGACCGGAACGCGCCTGGTGCGCCCCGGGCCGCAAGTGAGCCGAGAGGAGGCCCGGCAGGCCGTCGCTGATCTGCGGCGGCTCTCGCGCGAGGCCGAAGGGCACGTTCGCGAGTTCACCCGAATCGACACCGAGACCGCGCCGCAGCCCGCGACCGTCGTCGACAGGCCCGGCTGGATCAAGGCCAACGTCGACGGGTTCCGGGTGGTGCTGGAGCCGCTCACCGAGCGGATGGCCGCCCGCGGTGGCCAGACGCCGGCGATCGTGGGCGCGGTGGGCTCACGCGTCACCGGGGTCGAGGTGGGCGCGGTGCTGGCCTTTCTCGCCTCCCGTGTCCTCGGGCAGTACGAGTTGTTCCTGCCGCCGGACCCGACCGGCCAGGCGGCCACGGGGCGCCTCACCCTGGTGGCACCCAACATCGTCCACGCCGAGCACGAGCTCAACGTCAACCCGAGTGACTTCCGTCTCTGGGTCTGCCTGCACGAGGAGACCCACCGGGTGCAGTTCACCGGGGTCCACTGGCTGCGCGAGTACGTCAGGACGCAGACGACGGACTTCCTGCTGGCCTCCGACATCGACCTGCCCGCCCTGCTGGAGCGGCTCCGCTCGGCCGCCGGCACGTTCACGGACGTCATCAGGGGCGGCGAGGGCAATCTGATCGACGCGATCCAGACGCCCGAGCAGAAAGTGATCCTCGACCGGCTCACCGCGGTGATGACCCTGGTCGAGGGGCACGGCGACTACGTCATGGACGCGGTCGGCCCCTCGGTGGTCCCCTCGGTCGCCGACATCCGGGCCAAGTTCCACCACCGCCGCGAGGGTGGTTCCCGCTTCGACCGCACGATCCGCAAGCTGCTCGGCCTCGACCTCAAGATGAAGCAGTACGCCGAGGGATCGGCCTTCGTCCGCACCGTCGTGGGCCAGGTGGGCATCGACGGCTTCAACAAGGTCTGGACCTCGCCCGAGACCCTTCCCACCCAGGGAGAGATCTCCAAGCCCGAGCGGTGGATCGCCAGGGTGATCGACGCCCCGGCCATCTCCGAGGCCAGCGGCACTCCCGGCTGAGGTGTCCGTCCCCCGGGAGAGCCCAGGGGGGCACGTGGGGGACGGCGCCGCCTCGCGCGGTGCCGCACCCCCGTCCGAGGCCGGAGAATGGCGAGCATGGGTCCGCATCCCGCCGTCGCAGACGTCCGCCGTGCCGTACGGCACGCGCTGGGCGACCTGGAACCGGGCGAGCTGGTGCTGGCCGCGTGCAGCGGTGGCGCCGACTCCCTGGCCCTGGCCGCCGCGCTGGGTTTCACCGCGCCCAGGGCCGGGCTCCGCGCCGGTCTGCTGACCGTCGACCACGGCCTGCAGGCGGGCTCCGGGGAGCGCGCGGCCGACGTGGTACGGCTCGCGCCCGGTCTGGGGCTCGACCTCGCCGAGGCGCTCGCGGTCTCCGTCGGCACCTCGGGAGGTCCTGAGGCGGCGGCCAGAGCGGCCAGGTACGCGGCTCTGTCACAGGCCGCCGAGCGGCTCGGGGCGGCGGTCGTGCTGCTCGGGCACACCAGGGACGACCAGGCGGAGACCGTGCTGCTCAGGCTGGCCAGGGGGAGCGGTACCCGGTCGCTGGCCGGGATGCCCGCGCGGACCGGTGTCTACCGGCGGCCGCTGCTGGAGCTCGGCCGCGCGACGACGGTGGCGGCCTGCGCGGCGCTCGGCCTGTCCCCGTGGGACGACCCGCACAACCTCGACGCCCGCTACGCCCGGGTCCGGGTCCGCGAGCGGCTGCTCCCCGCCCTGGAGGACGAACTCGGCCCCGGCGTCGCCGAGGCGCTTGCCAGGACCGCCGACCTCTGCCGTGACGACGCCGACGCGCTCGACGCCTGGGCCGCCGAGGTCTACGCCCGCGTCGCGGTACGCGATTGCGCTCTTAGCGATATCGGAGTGGTGACGATGGCCGTACGGGACCTGGAACGCCTTCCCGCGGCCGTGCGCCGCAGGGTGCTGCGGAGAGCGGCGATCGACGCGGGGGCGCCGCCCGGCACTCTCGCGGCCTCGCACGTCCTGCAGGTGGACCGTCTGGTCACACAGTGGCGGGGACAGCGGCGGATAGAGGTGCCCGGGGGGGTGGGGGCGATCCGCCGGTATGACACCCTGATACTCGCCAGACAGTCAATCAGCCCCGTTTCGTAAGGAAAATCCCAGGTGGACGCAGCCGACATGGGCAAGGACCTCTCGAAGGTCCTCATCCCCGAGGAAGAGCTCCAGGCCAAGATCAAGGAGCTCGCGAGCCGGATAGACGAGGACTACGCGGGCAGGGATCTGCTGATCGTGGGCGTGCTCAAGGGCGCGGTCATGGTGATGGCGGACCTGGCGAGGGCCCTGCACGTGCCGGTGCAGATGGACTGGATGGCGGTGTCGTCCTACGGAGCGGGCACCAGGTCGTCGGGCGTCGTGCGGGTGCTCAAGGATCTCGACACCGACATCGCCGGCCGTCACGTGCTGGTCGTCGAGGACATCATCGACTCGGGCCTGACCCTGTCGTGGCTGGTGCACAACCTGAAGTCGCGCAACCCCGCCTCGGTGGAGATCTGCGCAGCGCTGCGCAAGCCGGACGCGGTCAAGGTGCCGATCGACGTCAAGTACGTCGGTTTTGACATTCCCAACGAGTTCGTCATCGGTTATGGCCTCGACTACGCCGAGCGCTACCGCAACCTCCCCTTCATCGGAACTCTCGCGCCGCACGTGTATGGAGCGGAGTGAAAAGTACGCCCTGCGCGAAGTGTGTCATTCACAAACGCGACATTGCCCATAGCGGCGGGGAACACGGACCTACCTGACGTACGTTGGTAGGGAAAGCCGGTGCTGTCCGCGCGGTGACCCCGCACGCCACGCCGGTGTACCTTCGGACGACCGAAGAGGTGGCCTCCGCCGCTTTCGGACAGTCAGTTGGAGCGGTTAGGGATACCGCGAACCCCGGGTCCGCCCGGGGTTGCCAGGCTCTGGTCAGGAAGGGACGGGCCCGCCGGGGTTCCGCATCGGATGGATCTCAAGCGATTTACACGTGGGCCACTGCTGTGGATCCTGGGCATCGTCGTTCTGCTGCTTCTCGTCACCACCATGTGGGGCGGCGACGGCAACTTCGAGAAGAGAGACACCTCTCAGATCATCAGCTGGATCGATGAGGGCAAGGTCTCCAACGCGAAGATCATCGACAAGGAACAGCGCATCGAGGTCACGCTGACCGACGGCAAGCGCTACTACTCCTCGTGGGTGACCGGCCAGGGCGTTCAGCTCGCCGACCAGCTCCAGACCGCGGTCGGGGCGAAGAAGCTGGACAAGGGCTACAACGTCGACGTGCCCAAGGAGAACTTCCTCCTCAGCCTCCTGGTGAGCTTCCTGCCGATCGTCTTCATCGTGCTGATCTTCCTGTTCATCATGAACCAGATGCAGGGCGGCGGCTCCCGGGTGATGAACTTCGGTAAGTCGAAGGCCAAACTCATCACCAAGGACACTCCGAAGACCACCTTCGCCGACGTCGCGGGTGCCGACGAGGCCATCGAGGAACTCCAGGAGATCAAGGAGTTCCTGCAGGCCCCGGCCAAGTTCCAGGCGATCGGCGCCAAGATCCCCAAGGGTGTGCTGCTCTACGGCCCGCCGGGAACCGGTAAGACCCTGCTCGCCAGGGCCGTCGCCGGTGAGGCCGGGGTGCCGTTCTACTCCATCTCCGGTTCCGACTTCGTGGAGATGTTCGTCGGCGTCGGCGCCTCGCGAGTCCGCGACCTGTTCGAGCAGGCCAAGGCGAACGCCCCGGCGATCATCTTCATCGACGAGATCGACGCGGTGGGCCGCCACCGCGGCGCCGGTCTCGGTGGTGGTCACGACGAGCGCGAGCAGACGCTGAACCAGCTCCTCGTCGAGATGGACGGCTTCGACGTCAAGGGCGGCGTGATCCTGATCGCCGCGACCAACCGGCCCGACATCCTCGACCCGGCGCTGCTGCGCCCCGGCCGTTTCGACCGCCAGGTCACCGTCGACCGCCCCGACCTGGAGGGCCGCAAGGGCATCCTCAAGGTGCACGGTCGCGGCAAGCCGTTCGCCGAGGGCGTCGACCTCGACATCATCGCCCGCAGGACGCCCGGTTTCACCGGCGCCGACCTGGCCAACGTGATCAACGAGGCCGCGCTGCTCACCGCGCGGGCCGACCAGAAGCTGATCACGATGGAGCTCCTTGAGGAGTCCATCGACCGTGTGATGGCCGGTCCCGAGCGCAAGTCCCGCGTCATGTCGGACCAGGAAAAGAAGATCATCGCGTACCACGAGGGCGGTCACGCCCTGGTCGCGCACGCGCTGCCCAACTCCGACCCGGTCCACAAGATCACGATCCTGTCCCGCGGACGCGCCCTCGGCTACACGATGACGCTGCCGATGGAGGACAAGTTCCTCGCGACCCGCTCGGAGATGATGGACCAGCTCGCGATGCTGCTCGGTGGCCGCACGGCTGAGGAGCTCGTCTTCCACGAGCCCACCACCGGTGCCTCCAACGACATCGAGAAGGCCACCTCCATCGCCCGCCGCATGGTCACCGAGTACGGCATGAGCGAGCAGCTCGGCGCCCGCAAGTTCGGCAGCGGCAACGCCGAGGTCTTCCTCGGACGTGAGATGGGTCATGAGCGCGACTACTCCGAGAAGATCGCCTCCACGATCGACGAGGAGGTCCGCCGCCTCATCGAGTCGGGCCACGACCAGGCCTGGGAGATCCTCGTCGAATACCGCGACGTGCTCGACAACCTGGTGCTGGAGCTGATGGAGAAGGAGACCCTCTCCCGCGAGCAGGTCCTGCAGATCTTCGCCCCGGTCGTCGTCAAGGAGAAGAGGCCCTCCTACTCGGGTTACGGCAAGCGGCTGCCCTCCAACCGCCCGCCGATCCTGTCCCGCAAGGAGCAGTCGGGCAACGGCTCGCTTCCCCCCGGTGAGCAGGTGACCGAGGGTAACGGTATCCTTCCCAACGGATCGGGCCAGCCCGACTCCGTGCAGAGGGACGGGAACTGAGTGTGAGTGTCAAGCCACTTCCGGTCGACACGGTCCGGCTGGAGAGTGCGGTCCGCGAGATCCTCATCGCCATCGGTGAGGATCCCGACCGCGACGGTCTCCGGGACACCCCGGCCCGGGTCGCCCGTGCCTACGCGGAGCAGTTCGCCGGGCTGGGGCAGACCCCCGAGGACGTCCTGACCACGGTCTTCGACGTCGACCACGACGAGATGGTGCTGGTTCGCGACATCGAGGTCTACTCGACCTGCGAGCACCACCTCGTGCCGTTCCACGGCGTGGCCCACGTCGGCTACATCCCCAACGAGAAGGGGCAGGTCACCGGCCTGTCCAAGCTCGCCCGCCTGGTCGACGTCTATGCCAGGCGTCCCCAGGTGCAGGAGCGGATGACCTCCCAGATCGCCGACGCGCTCATGGACGTGCTGGAGCCGCGCGGGGTCATCGTCGTGATCGAGTGTGAGCACCTCTGCATGACCATGCGGGGCGTCCGCAAGCCCGGTGCCAAGACGATCACCTCGGCGGTGCGCGGAAGCTTCCGCGACAGCGACAGGACCCGCGCCGAGGCGATGGCCCTGATCATCCGCTGATCTCGCAGAGCATCCACGGAACCCCGTCCGGACCGCCCTTCGGCGGCACGGACGGGGTTCCGCGTTACCGCCCAGAGAAATCCCCCAAGCCAACCTTGATCCGGCTAATATCGCCATACCCGGCAGGACCGGGTGCTCTGTGATCTTCGGATCGCGGCGGACACGCCCCAGGGTCCCCCCGGAGGAGGACGCATGCAGGCCGGATACCCCGACCGAAGGCCGTCCGCTCCGTGACGGGTGTACGAATTCGTGGTGGCACAAGCCGGACCCGCGAGACGGGCGGACGGTGCACAACGCCTAGGCTTGTCCGCATGACTACGTGGAGTGTGCCCGGGCTGCCGGACGTGGGCCGGTGTCTCGTGATGGGCGTGGTCAACGTGACTCCCGACTCCTTCTCCGACGGCGGCCGATGGTTCGACCCCGCGGAGGCCGTGCGTCACGGCCTGGAGTTGGTCGAGCAGGGGGCCGACATCGTCGATGTGGGGGGCGAGTCCACCAGGCCGGGCGCCGCGAGGGTGCCGCTGGAGGAGGAGGTGGCCAGGGTCGAGCCGGTCATCAGGGAGCTGAGCCGCGCGGGGGTCGCCGTCAGCGTCGACACCATGCGGGCCGAGGTGGCCCAGGTGGCGGTGGAGGCCGGGGCGAAGCTGGTCAACGACGTCAGCGGAGGGCTGGCCGACCCGGCGATGCCCAGGGTCGTGGCCGCCTCCGGCGTGCCGTACGTGGTGATGCACTGGCGGGGGCACAGCCACGCCATGCAGGACAGGGCCGTGTACGGCGACGTGGTGACCGAGGTCTGCCAGGAGCTCACCAAGCGGGTCGAGTCCGTGCTGGCCGAGGGGGTGGCGGAGGAACAGATCGTGCTCGACCCGGGGTTGGGTTTCTCCAAGAACCCCGACCACAACTGGGCTCTGATCGCGGGCCTCGACCGGCTCGCCGAGCTGGGCTATCCGCTGCTCGTCGGGGCCTCGCGGAAACGGTTCCTGGGGCGCCTGCTGGCCGCCCCGGACGGCACGCCTCGTCCTTTCAGCCGCAGTGACGACGCCACGCTCGCCGTGACCGCCCTCGTCGCCCAGGCGGGGGCCTGGTGCGTGCGCGTGCACGATGTCCGCCCGAACGCGGACGCCGTCCGTGTGGCTGCCGCAGTTCAGAGAGCGAGACCATGAGCGTCGACACCACCGCCGTCGAGACGGTCAACCAGGCCTTCTACACCGCCATCGAGGACGCCGACCTCGACAAGATGACCGAGATCTGGGCCGAGGACATCGATGGCGAGCAGGTGAGCTGCGTGCACCCCGGGTGGCCGATCGTGAACGGCCGGCAGGAGGTGCTGCGCTCATGGGCGCTCATCATGGCCAACACGCCCTACATCCAGTTCGTGCTGACCGACGTCCGGGTCATGGTCCTGGGCGACGTCGCCATCCTCACCTGTGAGGAGAACATCCTCACCGCGGGAGACGAGGGTGATTCCAGCTTCGCCGCGGGCAAGGTGGTGGCGAGCAACACCTTCGTGCGTACGTCCGCGGGGTGGCGGCTCTGGCTGCACCACGGCTCGCCCGTGCTGCAGGGTGACGACGACGAAGAGGAAGAGGAGGTGGCGTGAGCGAGCGCACCGGCGAACGGCCCGGCGGGAACGGTTCCAGGGCGGCCGGGGTACGGGCCGGTGACGGATCCCACGACCAGGAGCCCCTGCGGATCAACGACGGCGTCGCCGACCTGATCGGCGATTCACTCCAGGACCCACCGGGGGATCCGGCAGGTGCGGCGTACGGCCTGCCGTCGGACCGGGTGGCGGACCGGATCAGCCTGAAGGGGCTGCGGGTGCGCGGGCGGCACGGCGTGCTGGCGGCGGAGCGGGAGCTCGGCCAGGAGTTCGTCGTCGACGTCACGCTCTTCCTCGACACGGCGCCCGCGGCGGCCGGCGACGACCTCGGCAGGACGGTTCACTACGGCGAGCTCGCCGAGGATCTGGCGAGGGTCGTGGCGGGCGAGCCGGTCGACCTGATCGAGACCCTGGCTCAGCGCCTGGCCGATGTCTGCCTGGCCCGCGAGCTCGTCCGGTCGGCGGAGGTGAGCGTGCACAAGCCCGCCGCGCCGATCCCGCTGCCGTTCGACGACGTGATCGTGACGATCACCCGGAGCCGGGCATGAGGGTGGTCCTGGCGCTCGGCAGCAACCTGGGCGACCGTTTCGGCACCCTGCGGGGTGGGCTGGACGCCCTCCTCGCCGAGCCGGGGCTCACGCTCGTCGCGGTGTCGCCGGTCTACGAGACCGACCCGGTCGGCGGCCCGGAGCAGGGCGCCTACCTCAACGCGGTGGTGATCGCCGAGAGCGTGCTGGAACCCCTGGCCCTCCTCGATCGTGCTCAAGGTGTGGAGAACGCCTTCGGCCGGGTCCGGGTGGAGCGCTGGGGAGCGCGCACCCTGGACGTCGATCTGATCACCGTGGGAGACGTCGTCATGGACGACCCGGACCTGACCCTGCCGCATCCCAGGGCGCACGAGCGGGCGTTCGTGCTGGTCCCGTGGGTGCGGGCCGATCCGGACGCCGTCCTGTCCGGGCGCCGGGTGGCCGATCTGCTGGCCGGTCTCGACCAGGACTACGTGCGGCCCCGCCCCGAGCTGGCCCTCCAGGGGTCCGGGTGAGGCCCAGCCGTCCCGGCGTCCTCGTCGGGCTCTTCGTCGTGGTCACCATCCTCACCTGGGCGCTGCTCAAGCCGCTCTACGTGTCCCTGCCGACCGTGCCGTGGACGGCGATCCCGACGGTGCTCGTGCTGGCGATCGGCGAGGCCTACAGCGGGTGGATGACGAAGGCCAGGATCGAGCGCAGGCCCGACACCAAGCCCGTCGATCCCCTGGCGGTGGCCCGGCTGGCGGCCCTGGCCAAGGCCTCCGCGTACGCCGGGGCGGTCTTCGCCGGACTCTTCGCCGGATTCACCCTCTACACCGCCGAACTGCTCGACCAGAGGGTGCCCCGTCAGGACTTCTTCATCACCGGCGGGTCGATGCTGGTGTGCGTGCTGCTGGTCTGCGCGGCCCTGTACCTGGAGTACTGCTGCAAGGTGCCCAAGGACTCCGCGGACGACGACCGCTGAGCGGACGCGTCAGCGCCCCCTGGCCCACTTCCGGCCGAAGAGCATGATGACCGGGAGGGTGCACACCAGTGCTCCGGCGACGGCCAGGGGGCGTTCCAGCCACCAGAGCAGGTCGGGCCGGCCCCGGCTGCCCGGCCCGCTGCCCGCCAGCCACCAGGTCAGCGCCACCCAGATGGCCATGCCGGTCGTGTGGAAGAGGAAGAGCGGGAGCGCGAACCGGTTGACCGTCTCGTTCACGCGCTGCCACCTGGGACGGTCGAGCAGGCGCTCCATGGCCGGCCTCAGCACCTCCACCAGGCCGATCTGGAAGATCAACAACGCCACGATGACGAAGGTGGGCGGTGCCATGTTGGACAGCTTGTCGCCGGGCACGCCGACCATCGAACCCGGGTAGATGTCCGAGTAGACCAGGCCGAAGAGCGCGAACAGCCCGGTCCACAGGATGGCGACGTCGAAGCGGCGGGGAAGCGCCACCACCCTCGCGTAGAAGAACCCGGCCTGGTGGGCCAGCCCCCAGACAATGATCATGTTGAGCCAGCCCACGGCCTCGTACCCATAGCGCAGTCGCAGCACGTCGACGACGAGCGCGGCCCCGGCCAGCCAGATCAGGATCAGCACGTCGAAGCGCCGGTGCAGCCAGAGCGCGACCGGGAGCAGGGCGATCAGCATGAGGTAGACGCCGATGAACCAGAGCGGGCTGATGACGAGCAGGACCACCCGGTTCATCCACTTGATCCCGAACGCCCAGGTCACGACCACGCCCAGCACGATCCAGGTTCCGGCCAGCGCCAGCGTCGGGATCGCGAGGCCGCGGATGCGCCGCCACACGAAGGTGCCGATGCCCATCCCGTGCTCGTGGGCGCGGTTCCAGGACAGTAGGTGGACGTACCCGCCCACGTAGAAGAAGAGCGGCAACACCTGCAGCAGCCAGGTCAGGATCCACAGCCCCGAGGTGAAGCCCAGCGGGCTCGTCGGCGAGGGGCCGTCCGGCCCCCACTGGAGGATCGTGAAAGCCCAGTGCCAGAGCACCACGACGAGCAGGCTGAACGCGCGCAACCAGTCGACGTACCGGTCCCGCGGTGGCCTGCCTCCGGTCGGAGAACCGCCGGGATCAGCGGGGGACGCGGGTGTCATCGGGGGAGTCGCCTTCTCCTGGTCCCTGCCGGGTTCGATCATGTGCTCCTGACCGTGCCTCACTTGTCGATGTCGCCGACGACGAAGAACATCGAGCCCAGGATGGCGACCATGTCGGAGACCAGGTTGCCGGGGAGCATCTCGCGCAGCACCTGGACGTTGTTGAAGGAGGCGGACCGGAGCTTCATCCGCCACGGTGTCTTCTCCCCGCGCGAGACCAGATAGTAGCCGTTGAGGCCGAGCGGGTTCTCCGTCCAGGCGTAGGTGTGGCCCTCGGGGACCTTCAGCACCTTGGGCAGGCGCTGGTTGATCGGCCCCTGGGGCAGTTCGCGGAGCCGCCGCACGCAGGCGTCCGCCAGGTCCAGGGAGACCTTCACCTGCTCCAGCAGCACCTCGAACCTGGCATGGCAGTCTCCGGCGGAGCGGGTGACCACCTTCACCGGCAGCTCGCCGTAGGCGAGGTAGGGCTCGTCCCTGCGCAGGTCGAGGTCGACGCCGGAGGCGCGGGCGATCGGGCCGCTCACGCCGTACTGCATGACCGTCTCGCGGTCCAGCACGCCCACCCCGCGGGTACGGGCGAGGAAGATCTCGTTTCCGGCGATCAGGTTCTCGATGTCCGGCAGCCGTCGCCGCACGTCGGCCACGGCCGTCGCGACCCGGCCCAGCCACCCCTCGGGCAGCTCCTCCTTCAGGCCGCCGACCCGGTTGAACATGTAGTGCATCCGCCCGCCGGCGATCTCCTCCATCACGGCCTGGAGGGTCTCGCGCTCCCGGAACGCGTAGAACACCGGGGTGATCGCGCCGAGTTCCAGCGGGTAGGAGCCGAGGAACATCAGGTGGCTGAGCACCCGGTTGAGCTCGGCCATCAGCGTGCGTGTCCAGACCGCCCTGACCGGCACCTCCATGCCGAGCATCCGCTCCACCGCGAGGACGACGCCCAGCTCGTTGGCGAACGCCGACAGCCAGTCGTGCCGGTTGGCCAGCACGATGATCTGCCGGTAGTCACGCACCTCGAACAGCTTCTCCGCGCCTCGGTGCATGTAGCCCACGATCGGCTCGGCCGAGCTGATCCGCTCCCCGTCCAGGGTGAGCCGCAGCCGCAGCACCCCGTGCGTGGACGGATGCTGCGGCCCGATGTTGAGGATCATGTCCTCGGTCGCGAGCTCCTTGCCGCGCGCTTCCCGCACGGCGGCGGCACCCGCCCCCATCCCCACGCTCAGCTCACGGCGAGGCTCGTTCATATGCCTATGCTGTCACGTCAGCCGCGCGAGGCAAGATCCCGCAGTGCGGTGATCAGCCGGTCGACGTGCTCGGAGGTGGTGCCGATGCCGATGGAGGCGCGCACCGCGGAGGCGGTGGGGTCGTCGCAGCCGCCGTCCTTGGCGTCCAGCAGGTGCCGTACGAAGGGGTGGGCGCAGAACTTGCCGTCCCGGACGCCGATGCCGTAGTCGCCGGCCAGGGCCTCGGCGACCTCGCGGGCGGTGCGGCCGTCCACCACGAAGGAGACGATGCCGACGCGCGGATGGTCGGGCCCCCACAGGGACAGCTCCTGCACGCCGGGGACGGAGGCGAGGCCCGCGCGCAGCCGGTCGAGGAGGCGCTCCTCCTCGCGGACCAGCGGGGTCCAGCCGGTGGCGGTCAGGGCGTCGCAGGCCGCGGCCAGCGCGATGGCGCCCAGAACGTTCGGGGTTCCGGCCTCGTGACGGGTCTCGGGGTCGTCGTGCCACTCGGTCTCGTCGTCGTTCACCGCCTTCACCGCCCCGCCGCCCCGCAGGTACGGCTCGGCGTCGGCCAGCCAGTCGGAACGGCCGATCAGCGCGCCGGTGCCGAACGGGGCGTAGAGCTTGTGGCCGGAGAAGACCACGTAGTCCAGGTCGAGCGCGGTCAGGTTGAGGCGGCGGTGCGGGACGAGCTGCGCGGCGTCGACGAGGACGCGGGCGCCGTGGCGGTGGGCGATGTGGGCCAGCGCGGCGATCGGCCAGAGCTCCCCGGTGACGTTGGAGGCGGCGGTCACGACCAGCAGCTTGGGGCCTTCGACCGAGGCCAGGGCCTCGTCGGCGGCGCGGACCGCCTCGCCGGGGAAGGCGGGGGCCGGCAGCCGCAGGGCGCGCTCCCAGGGCAGCAGCGAGGCGTGGTGCTCGGTGTCGAAGACCACGGCGGTGGTGCCCTCAGGCAGACTGCGGGCCAGCAGGTTGGTCGCGTCCGTGGTGTTCCTGGTGAAGATCACCGAGTCGTCGGGACGGGCACCGACGAAGGCGCGTACCGTCTGCCTGGCCTGCTCGTAGCGGGCCGTGGTCAGCTGGGACGCGTACCCGGCGCCTCGGTGGACGCTGGAGTACGCCGGGAGCGCGGCGGCGACGGCGGCGCTCACCGGCTCCAGACAGGGGGCGCTCGCGGCGTAGTCGAGGTTGGCGTATCGGACGAGCCTGCCGCCCCTGACCGGAACCTCCAGGTCGGAGCCGAGCACGGCGGGGATCGGCCGGTCGCCGGACGTACGGGTCGCGGGGACGGTCACCGGGGTGGTCCCGAGGGCGGTCGCGGGGGTGGCCGCGTCGGCTGCGTCGGCGGCGGTGGCGGTGAAGATCGTCAGTGCGGACACGCCAGGGCTCCTTCGAGGTCATCGGACCCCAACCCATGGCATAGGTGCCTGGAGCCCGCGCTTGTCCGGCACACCTCGTGCCGGACCAGGTCCTCACCCGGGGCACCCCGCCGCGGACGCGAGGGTTGCCGGCCAGCGAGCCGGGGCTTGTCACTGGCACTCATGACCTACGGGGGAACTATAACCGACGTCTGGCGGGAATTCGCAAGTGCTGTCTCTCATGTTCGGGAACTCATGAGGAGTCCCGTTCGTCTGGGCAGTGAGCCTGGTGGAGCCGGGCGGCTGGTGATGTTTGTCCTGGTAGTGGCTGAATAATGCCGAACGACGGGTCTCGTCGTGCCGGTGGTGATCAAGTGGAACCGGTTGGAGGCACGGATGTTGGATTGGGTGACCAACCCGGAGATCTGGATAGGGTTCGTCACCCTCGTCGCCCTGGAGATCGTGCTCGGCATCGACAACATCATCTTCATCTCGATCCTGGCCGGAAAGCTCCCGCCCGAGCAGCGCGACAAGGCGCGCAGACTGGGCCTCCTCGCGGCCCTCGTCAGCCGGTTGGCGCTGCTGCTGGCGCTGGCGTGGGTGGTGAAACTCACATCGCCGCTCTTCGAGGTCCTCGGCCAGCCGATCTCGGGACGGGATCTCATCCTGCTCGCCGGTGGTCTCTTCCTGCTGGGCAAGAGCGTCATCGAGATGCACGACAGCATCGAGGGCAAGACCGGGCACGGCAGCGCCAAGGTCGCGGCCTCCTTCGGCTCGGTGATCGCCCAGATCATGCTGCTGGACATCATCTTCTCCCTCGACTCGGTCATCACCGCGGTCGGCATGGTCGACCAGCTCGGTGTCATGGTCGCGGCCGTGATCGTCTCGGTCCTGGTGATGCTCTTCGCCTCGGGCCCGATCAGCCGCTTCGTGGACAAGCACCCGAGCATCAAGATGCTCGCCCTGTCGTTCCTGGTGCTGATCGGCGTCGTGCTGATCGCCGAGGGCCTCGGGCAGCACATCTCCAAGGGCTACATCTACTTCGCGATGGCCTTCTCGCTCATCGTGGAGCTGCTGAACATCCGGCTGCGCACCAAGACGGCCCAGCCGGAGAAATCGGACAGCCCGACCGAGGTGTAGCGGCCTGTGGCGGGCTGTCGAACGTCGGCGGACGGTTCAGCCTCAGGAGGCGATGGCGCTGGGGCCACCGGGCATCCGTCTGCCCAGCTCCAGGGGGCGGAACAGACAATTGACGCATGGGGCGACATTACGATGTCCGTGTGCGCTTTGATCCCTGGAATCCGGAATTCGTCGCCCATCCGTACGACGTCTACGACGAGCTGAGGCGGCAGCGGCCGGTCAGCTTCTTTGAACCGACCGGCCAGTGGCTGGTCGCCCGGCACGCCGACGTCAACGCGCTGCTGCGCGACCGTCGGCTCGGCCGCTCCTACCTGCACGTGGCGACCCACGCCGAGTTCGGCAGGCCCGACGACCCCGAGTTCCAGGACCCGTTCTGGCGGGTGGTCAGGGCCGGGATGCTCGACGTCGAGCCGCCGGTGCAGACCCGGCTCCGGCGCCTGGTCTCCAAGGCGTTCACCCCGCGCATGGTCGAGGCGCTCCGCCCCAAGGTCGCCGAGATCGCCGGGGGACTGGTGGGCCGTTTCGTCGAACGCGGCGGTGGAGACCTGATCTCCGAGGTCGCCGAACCGCTCCCGGTGACCGTGATCGCGGAGATGCTCGGCGTGCCCGAGGCCGACCGGCACCTGCTCCGCCCCTGGTCCGCCGACATCTGCGGGATGTACGAGCTGAACCCCTCCGTCGAGGCCCAGCACACCGCGGTACGCGCGGCCGAGGAGTTCTCCGCCTACCTCGTCGAGCTGGCCCGCGCCCGCCGGGCGAACCCCGGCGACGACCTGATCAGCGCGCTCGCCCTGGTGGCCGAGGAGGGCGACAAGCTCACCGAGGAGGAGCTGGTCGGCACCTGCGTGCTGCTGCTCAACGCCGGGCACGAGGCCACGGTCAACGTCACGGGCAACGGCTGGTGGTCGCTCTTCCGCAACCCGGGCGAGCTGGAGCGGCTCCGTGCCGACCACGGCCTGCTGCCCACCGCGATCGAGGAGATGATGCGCTGGGACACCCCGCTGCAGATGTTCGAGCGCTGGGTCCTGGAGGACATCACCGTCGGCGGGGTGGACATCCCGCGCGGCACCGAGGTGGCGCTGCTGTTCGGCTCGGCCAACCGGGACCCCGAGGTCTTCACCGACCCCGACCGCTTCGACGTCGGCCGGGTGGACAACCCGCACATCTCCTTCGGCGCGGGCATCCACTTCTGCCTGGGCGCCCCCCTGGCCAGGATCGAACTGATCGAGTCTTTCGGCGCCCTGCTCCGCAAGGCACCGAAGCTGGAACTCGCCGCCGAGCCCGGCTGGGGCCCTGGGTACGTCATCCGTGGCCTCACCGCCCTGGACGTGCGGGTCTGAACCGGCTCGCGCGCGGTGCCCGTCAGGGGGAGCGGCGCAAGGGCGGGCGCTGGGCCCAGGTGGCCCAGCGCCAGAGCCATTCGAGGGGGCCGTAGCGGTATCGGCGCAGCCAGAGGGTGGAGAGGAGCCACTGGGCGGAGAGGATGGCGCCGGCGATCAGGAACACGGTCGCCAGGGCCCAGCTTTCCGGCGAGCCGCCAAGGACGCGACCGGCCGCCAGCACCAGGATCGTGGCGGTCAGGTAGTTGGTCAGCGCCATCCGGCCCAGTGGTGCGAAGACGGCCCGCAGTGCCGGTCGGAGCGGAGTCCTGAGCAGGACCAGCAACACGCACACGTACACTCCCGCGAGCAGCAACCCGGCCACGGCCATCGAGAGGCCGAAACCCGGGTCGTTCGTGTCGCCGGCCAGGCCGACCTGCCACCACAGGGCGGGCACCGCCCCCGCCGCGAAGACCAGGCCCAGCACGGCCGGTACCCGGGTGGACTGCTCCATCCGGTCGATCACCCCGTACCTGACCAGGGCCGAGCCCAGCAGGAACAGCCCGGGGACCAGCACGATCCCGTTCTGGCCGGCGATCAACGGTGCCGCGAGGAGCACGGGGGCGAGGCCGGCCACGGCCCACCGGGGCAGCCAGGTCGAGGGCAGCAGCACCAGCAGGCCGATGACGGCGTAGACGGTGAGGATGTCGCCCCGCCACAGCAGGAACATGTGCGCCAGGCCCACCCCGAGCAGCACCAGGAGCCGGCGGAGCAGGAGTGTCCGAGGGGCGGCGGCGCGGTCCACGGCGGAGTTCAGCAGCAGTGAGAAGCCGATGCCGAACAGCAGGGAGAAGATCGGGAAGAAGCGCTGATCGACGAGCAGCCCCAGCCACGCGCCCTCCGGGTCCGCCGGCGAATCCACGACCACGTGGCCGACGTCGATGTTGGCTATCGGCTTGACGTTGACCAGCAGGATCCCGCACAGCGCGAACCCGCGCAGTACGTCGAGCGCGGCGATACGCGGGCGGCCGGGGGAGGACGTCGCGGGGGTTTTTCGGCCGTCGGCCCGACGTGGGCGCGCCGGCCCGCCGCCGTGACGCTCGGCCGGATCCTCGGCCTTCGGCACCGGAGGGGAGTCTTCGTTTGGCATGGGGGCATCCTGCGGACCCGGTCCGGTACCGGGCATCGGTCAAAAGCAGGGTTCGCACCGTCTCGGCCGTACTTTTGACCGGTCCCGCAGCTCGGCTCTCAGGCGGGGGTCCGTTGCCCGGGACCCCGTCACATCCACCAGGTCGCATCGGTGATGGTGTCGAAGCCGAGGGAGTCGTAGAGCGGCTTGCCGGCCTTGGCCGCGGTCAGGGTGGCGGGGAGGTCCCCCAGGTGTGCCAGGACCGCGTGCATGAGCGCCCGTCCGACTCCGTGGGAGCGGTGTTCTGGCAGGGTGGTCACCCAGTAGGTCCCGCCGACCGTACCGTCGACGACGGTCATGCAGGCCCCGGCGGGCACCCCGTCCCGCGCGGCGAGGAACAGATCGACTCCAGGGTGGCCCAGCAGGTCCTTGGAGAAGGCGTCCCCCGGGCGGTAGGGCTGGAAGTTGGTCAGCGGGAATCCGTGGACCACGATGCCTTCCGCGGTCCGCAGCTGCTCCACCGTCTCCACGTGGATGACCTCCACGGCCGGCGGCGCGGGGAGCGGACCGGGGTGGCGGATCATGACGGGAAGCTGTCCCGAGGGCAGGCCCAGAGCGCTCATGTCGACCGAGCCGAACGGATCCTCGACGACGACCCCGTCGGAAAGCCGGCGCCGGGCCAGGTCCGTCAGTTCGGCGAGATCGTCCGGACCGGGGTCCGGGGAGAGCAGCAGGATCCGCAGCCCGCCGCGCTCGCGTCCGTCCGAGCAGAGGAAGCCGGGGCGGCGGATCAGCTCGCTTCCCCGGGTCTGGGCGAGAGCCGTCCAGAAGGCGGCGGAGTTCTGGACGGCCAGCTGGAGAGAGGCCATGCGTTCGGCGGGAACGGCGTGTGTCGGGAAAGTGCTCATGGCATAGACCCTACGAGGCGAAAGGATCTTTGCTCGGCTTCCCCCGGCCGGGTGGATCGGGCCACTTCCGACAGCCCGGCGGTCGTCGAGTCCGGAGCCGGACGGAGCCGGACGGAGCCGCCGGGCCCCGGCGGCGATCGGTTCGAGGTGTTCACCGGGACCGAACGGTCTTTTCAGAGCGATCGGTTCGAGGTGTTCGCCGCGGGTGGGCGGTCTTTTCAGAGGCGGGTCTGGGAGAGCCAGCCGAAGCCGCCGAGGCCGCCGAGGGCGATCAGCTCCGCCTCCTCGGAGGCCCGCGCGAGGGTGTGCAGGTAGCCGCGCGGGTCGATCCTGGCCTGCTCGACCGGCGGGCGGTTCCCGGTGACGCCGAGAGCGCGCAGCGCCTCCCGCTGCGTGGTCAGCGCCGTCGTGACGGCCCCGGCGCTCTCGCCGGCGGCCGCGCAGGCGTCGAGCGCCACGTGGGCGGTGATGTCGCACGAGCCGTCGGGCACCGGCGCGACCATCGCCCCGTCGCGGTATCCGGCCAGCGTGCCGTACGGCGGCCGGTCGGCCAGGGAGTGGGCGTAGTCGATCGCGATCGCCCGGCCGCGTGCCAACCGTACGATCACCGACGCCCAGGCCCGGTCGCGTGGCCTGCCGATCTCGGCCCGCTCACCGGTGGCGCGCATCGGCCACCAGCGGGCCAGCCACGCGAGATCCGCCTCGGCCGGTCTGCCACCGAGCCGCTCCTCACCGTCGGTGACGTTGACCAGGACCAGCCGGGGCCCGTCGGCGGTCTGCTCCACGATGTCGACGGGAACGTTGTCCAGCCACTCGTTGGCGATCACCAGGCCGCAGATCCCGTCCGGCGCGGCCCTTACCCAGACGATCTCCTTGGGCAGCGCCGGCGGCCTGGCCGCCAGATCCACCGCGGTCACTCGGAGCCTCGACCGCAGCGCGGGCGGTGCGGCGGCGAGCACCCCGGCCGCCAGCAAGCCCTCACCGGCGCCGATGTCGACCAGGTCGAGCACCTCGGGGCCGCCAAGCACCTCGTCAACCGAGGTCAACTCGCGCAGCACGGCCTCGGCGAAGACGGGGGAGGCGCCGACCGAGGTCCGGAAGTGACTGGAGGGTCGTTCGCGGAGGTAGAAACCGCTCTCGCCGTAGAGCGCGTGCTCCATCGCGGCGCGCCAGGTGAGCCACACACTCTCAGACGCTACCCGCCGAGGCGGAGGAACGAGATCAACTCGCGCTGACGCTTCGGCTGAGTGCATGACTGCATTCTGTCATCGGCTCGCATGATCTTTGTTGATGCCAGGTCGGCGCGTCGCCACCTGGATCGCCGTGTGGGCCGGGTTTTCCGGCTCTGCGTGGACCCCGTACGGTCTGTGTCGCCCGGTTCGGGGATCTCGGCGGGGTTGACGCGCTGTCACCTGGATCGCCGGGCGAGCCGGACTCTCCGGCCCTCTGGCGGGTCTCATGCGCTCTCGGGGGCCCGGTTCCGGGCTCCCGGGGTGGAACAGGGCCGTCGCGCCGGAACCCGCGTCTTGACGCGGTTGCGGCGGCGCGGCCCGTTACGCTGGTCAATCAGGCACGAAGCCCCACATGGTCGAAGGACGTGACGTCATGGACGCAGTCGATCGCCCGGCACGGCTGGCCGTCGGAGTGGTTGGAGCGGGCAGGGTCGGTTCGGCGCTCGGCGCGGCGCTCGTCAGGGCGGGACACCGGATCGTCGCGACGAGCGGTGTCTCCGACGCCTCCAGGGAGCGTGCGGTCGAGCGCCTCGGGCTCGTCCCCGTACGGCCCGAGGACGTGGTGGCCGGAGCGGACCTCGTCTTGCTGACGGTCCCCGACGACGTGCTGCCCGAGCTGGTCTCCGGCCTGGTGGAGACCGGTGCGAACCTGCGGGGCAAGCTGGTGGCGCACACCAGCGGCGCGTACGGCCTGGCCGTGCTCAATCCGGCGATCAGGGCCGGAGCGCTGCCGCTGGCGCTGCATCCCGTGATGACCTTCACGGGCCGTGACGACGACCTGCGTCGCCTCACCGGCATCTCCTACGGGGTGACCGCGCCCGAAGGGCTCCGCCCGGTGGCCGAGGCCCTCGTCATCGAGATGGAGGGCGAGCCGGTCTGGATCGCCGACAAGGACAGGCCGCTCTACCACGCGGCCCTCGCGGGAGCGGCCAACCACATGGTGACGCTCATCGCGGAGTCCTCCGAACTGCTGGAGAAGATCGGCGTGGAGCAGCCGGGACGGATGCTCGGCCCGCTGCTCGGCGCGGCGCTGGAGAACGTGCTGAGGCTCGGCATCTCGGGGCTGACCGGCCCGGTGGTGCGCGGTGACGCGGGTACCGTCCGCAGGCACGTGGACGCGCTGATCCTCGCGGCCCCGGAGGCCGCGGACGCCTACGTGGCGCTCGCCAGGCTCACGGCCGACCGGGCGCTGGCGGCCGGGTTGCTCAAGCCCGAGGCCGCCGAACGCCTTCTGGACGCCCTGGGGGGCAACGTATGGACCTGAGCCCCCCTCGGCCACCGGCCTGACGGAGGAAACCGGTCCGATGACTCCCCGCTCCCCGAGGGGAGCGGCAGCCCGGCCCTGACCGTTTCGAACACCGGAACCGTGACAGGGAAGCGATTCACCTGCCGGGTGAACCCGGCGGTCTCCTCGCCGAACACGGCGGAGGGGGTCGGCCTGACGAGGGTGCCGGTCCGGCGAGGGGCCGGTCGACGCCGTGGGTCTTCCCGGCCGCCGGCCTGAGGAGGGGGTCGGTCTGCCGGGGGGAGCCGGTCGGTGCTGTTCTCTCCCTCCGTACGCTTGAGGTCGGGGGTCTCCACTCTCCAGGAATTTCGATGAACGTCACCCCTCTCCGGCCGGTCGGCCGGAGCACCCCCGGGAGGTTCCATTGATCGTGGCGGACGACCGCGCAGGGCTGCTCAAGGCCCGGGAGGCCCTGGGGATCGGCGTGGGTGCCTCCGGGGGCGGGAGCGCGCTGGCGCTCGTGCCGACCATGGGCGCGCTGCACGAGGGACACCGCTCGCTCATCCGGCTGGCCCGGCAGAGGGCGGCCCACGTGGCGGTGAGCATCTTCGTGAACCCGCTCCAGTTCGGCCCAAACGAGGATTTTTCCCGTTATCCCCGTACTTTTGATGCCGACCTGGAGGTCTGCGAGGCCGAGGGGGTGGATGTGGTGTTCGCCCCGTCGGTCGAGGACATGTACCTGCCGGACAGGCAGGTCGGCGTCTCCGCGGGGAAGATGGGCTCGATCGTCGAGGGAGAGTTCCGGCCGGGGCACCTCGACGGCATGCTGACCGTGGTGCTGAAGCTGTTCAACCTGGTCCAGCCGGACGTGGCGGTGTTCGGGCAGAAGGACGCCCAGCAGCTCGCGATGATCCGCCGGATGGTCGCCGATTTGAATCTGCCGGTCTCCGTCGTCGGGGCGCCCACGGTCCGCGAGCCGGACGGGCTGGCGCTGTCCAGCCGCAACCGCTACCTGTCGCCGGAGGACCGGGTGGCCGGTCTGGCCCTGTCCCGCGCTCTGCACGCGGGGGCCGGGCAGCGCACGCCGGCGGAGATCCGCCGGACCGCGCTCGCCGTTCTGGCGGCCGAGCCGTCGCTGGCCGTCGACTACCTGGTCCTGGTCGACCCCGCGACCTTCGCCGAGGTCGGCGACGACCACGCGGGCGAGGCGATCCTCGCGGTGGCCGCGCGGGTGGGGTCCACCCGGCTGATCGACAACGTCACGCTCACCCTTCGCTGAGTTCCGGAGGCTCTCCCGCGACGCGGTGGCGCCCGGTTCCTCGCGCGGGGGTTCGCCGTGCGCCCGGCAGGCGGGGGCACCGCTCACCCGCGCGCGAATCTCCCGCCGGTGGGTTCCCGTTCCGGCCGCCCACGGCCCAGAGGCACTGTGGTTCCGGGAGTGAGTGAAATGTCCTACCCCGGGGAACAGCCGCGCCGGGGATGGCGTTATCGTCACGCTGACGAAATGAACGGCCTCTATGACTCCGCGAGGAGGCGGCAATGAGCATCCCGGCCATACCCCAGAGGTTGACCGCTCCCGCTCCGGGATGGACGGTCCAGGCGGACGTGGTCGTGGTGGGCTCCGGCATCGCGGGTCTCACCCTGGCACTGCGGTACGCCGCCCTGGACTCCGAGGCGAAGGTCCTGGTCGTCACCAAGGACGTCCTGTCGTCCGGGTCCACCCGCTGGGCCCAGGGCGGCATCGCCGCGGTGCTCGATCCGCAGGACACCCCCGCCGAGCATCTGTCCGACACGCTCCTCGCGGGGGTGGGCCTCTGCGACGAGGAGGCCGTCCGGGTCCTGGTGACCGAGGGGCCCGACGCGCTGCGCGGCCTGATCGCGATGGGCGCCAGGTTCGACACCGACGAGGCCGGGGAGCTCCAGCTCACCAGGGAGGGCGGCCACCGGCGCGATCGCATCGTGCACGCGGGCGGCGACGCCACCGGGGCCGAGGTGCAGAGGGCACTCGTGGCGGCGGTCCGGGAGTCGGGGATCGAGGTGATCGAGCACGCCCTCGTACTCGACCTCCTCAAGGACGCCGAGGGGCGCGCCGCCGGGGTGACCCTGCACGTCATGGGCGTGGGCGAGCACGACGGGGTGGGCGCGGTCACGGCCAGGGCCGTGGTGCTGGCCACCGGCGGCATGGGCCAGGTCTACGCCGCCACCACCAACCCCGTCGTCTCCACCGGAGACGGGGTGGCGCTCGCGCTGCGGGCGGGGGCCGTCGTCAGGGACCTGGAGTTCGTCCAGTTCCACCCGACGGTGTTCTGGCTCGGCGAGGACGCGAGCGGCCAGCAGCCGCTGATCTCCGAGGCGGTCAGGGGCGAGGGCGCGGTACTGGTCGACGCGGACGGCACCCGGTTCATGCGGGACGTCCACGAGCTGGCCGACCTCGCCCCCCGTGACGTCGTGGCCAAGGCGATCATGCGGCGGATCCACGCCACCGGCGCCGACCACGTGTATCTCGACGCCCGCCACTTCGGCGAGGAGAAGTGGCGCACCCGCTTCCCGACGATCCACGCGGTCTGCCTGGAGCACGGCGTCGATCCGGTCACCCAGCTCATCCCCGTCGCCCCCGCCGCCCACTATGCCAGCGGCGGCGTCCGCACCGACCTGCGCGGCCGTACCAGCGTGCCCGGTCTGTACGCCTGCGGTGAGGTCGCGTGCACCGGCGTGCACGGCGCCAACCGGCTGGCCTCCAACTCCCTGCTCGAGGGGCTGGTCTTCGCCGGGCGCATCGCCGCCGACATCCACGCCGATGTTCGCGAAGGGCGGACGGTAGCCGGCGAACCGGTGCCCGACGACCGCCCCACCGGCCTGATCGACCCCAGGGCCCGGGTCAGGATTCAGGGGCACATGAGCCGGGGGGCGAGCGTGCTGCGCAGCCGGGAGTCGCTGGGAGAGGCCGCCAGGACCCTGCTGAACCTCAGGTGGACCCCGGTGGCGGTCGAGCCGTGTACCGAGTCGTGGGAGACCACCAACCTGCTGACGGTCGCCTCCGCGCTCGTGGCGGCCGCCCGCGCCCGCCAGGAGACCAGGGGGTCGCACTGGCGCGAGGACTTTTCCGAGAGAGACGACGCCTTGTGGCTGGGCCACCTCGATGTGACCCTGACAGCGGAGGGACCGACCATGACATACGTACCGCACGGGCGACGAGCGACCGTGCTGCCGCCGCAGGTGGAGAACGATCTCACCGAGGCGGGTCTTGACCCGGTCGGGGTGGTCGCGCTCCTTGAGGCCGCGGCGGCCGAGGACGTGGCGGGGGGTGACGTCACCAGCATCGCCACCATCCCGGCGGACCGACGCGACACCGCCGACGTGGTCGCCCGCGCGGACGGCGTGGTCGCGGGGCTGGCCGTGGCCGAAGGCGCGTTCTCCTACCTCAGCGGAGGCCGTCTGACGGCCGAGCGCAGGGTGAAGGACGGCGAGCGCGTCGCCGGGGGCGACGTGCTGATGACCGTCACCGGCCCCACCAGGGACCTGCTGACCGCCGAGCGCACCGCGCTCAACCTGCTCACCCACCTGTCCGGTATCGCGACCCTGACCGGTAGGTGGGTCCAGGCCGTCGAGGGGACCGGCGCCCGGATCAGGGACAGCCGCAAGACGCTGCCGGGACTGCGCGCCCTGGAGAAGTACGCGGTCCGGTGCGGCGGTGGTATCAATCACCGCATGTCACTTTCGGACGCCGCGCTGATCAAGGACAATCACGTGGTGGCCTCCGGCGGGGTCGCCGAGGCGTTCCGGGCGGTCCGTGACGCCTACCCCGGCCTGCCGATCGAGGTCGAGGTCGACAGGATCGACCAGATCGAGCCGGTGCTGGCTGAGGGAGCGGAGGAGATCCTGTTGGACAACTTCACGGTCGAGGAGCTGGTACGGGCCGTACGGCTGGTGGACGGCAGGGCGCGGCTGGAGTCCAGCGGAGGGCTGACCCTCCAACTCGCTCGTGATGTGGCCGAAACAGGTGTTGACTACCTTGCCGTGGGCGCGCTCACGCACTCGGCGCCGGCGCTGGACATCGCCTTGGACCTTCGGGGGAACTGATGCTGCTTGCCATTGACGTCGGCAACACTCACACCGTTCTCGGCCTCTTCGAGGGCGAGGACGTCATCGAGCACTGGCGGATCGCCACGGACGCCCGGCGTACGGCGGACGAGATCGCCGTCGTGCTCCAGGGGTTGCTCGGGCAGTCACCGCTGCTCAAGGGCACAGACGTCAACGGCATCGTGATCTGCTCCACCGTCCCGTCGGTGCTCAACGAGATGCGCGAGATGTGCCGCCGCTACTACGGCGACGTGACGGCGGTGATCGTCGAGCCGGGCGTCCGCACCGGGGTGCCGGTCCGGATGGACAACCCGAAGGAGGTCGGCAGCGACCGCATCGTCAACGCGCTGGCGGCCATCCAGCTGTACGGCGGGCCGTGCGTCATCGTCGACTTCGGGACCGCGACCTCCTTCGACGCCGTCTCCGCCAAGGGGGAGTACGTCGGCGCGGTGACCGCCCCCGGCATCCAGATCTCGGTGGACGCGCTCGCCGCGGCGGGAGCGCAGCTGCACAAGGTGGAGCTGGTCCGCCCCCGCTCCGTGATCGCCAAGAACACCGTCGAGGCGCTTCAGGCCGGCATCATCTACGGCTTCGCCGGTCAGGTGGACGGGATCGTCGAGCGGATGGCGGCCGAGCTCGCCGCCGACCCCGACGATGTCACGGTGGTCGCCACCGGCAGCGCGGCGCCGCTGGTGACCGGTGAGGCGCGCTCGATCGACATGCACGAGCCCTGGCTCACGCTGATCGGGCTGCGCCTGATCTACCACCGCAACGCCACCTGAGAGCGTTGCGACACCGGTGCCGTGACACCCGCGGGAACGCCGCGACGCCACCCGGGAGCGTCGTGACACCGCCCTGAGCGCGGTGTCGCGGCCGGCGGGCGCCGCGGTTCCCGGAGAGCACCGCGGCGTCCTGGAGTCCTCTCCGGCCTCCGGCGGTCGGCGACCTCACGAGGTTCGCCACATCGGTACCCTTTGGAACTGTGACCGATGAAGTGACCAACCCCGCCGAGGATCTGCCCGAGCAGATGCGCGTGCGCCGGGAGAAGCTCGACCGCCTCCGCTCCGAGGGCGTCGACCCCTATCCGGTGAACTTCCCGCGCACCGCGACCAACGCCGAGATCCGCCAGAAATACGCCGATCTCTCCGCTGACACCGCGACGGGCGACAAGGTGGGCGTCACCGGCCGCGTGATGCTGTCCAGGACCGGTGGCAAACTCTGCTTCGCCACCATCCGCGACGGCTCCGGCGATCTCCAGGTCATGATCTCCCTGGACAAGGTGGGCGAGGAGGCACTGGCCTCGTGGAAGCGCGACGTCGACCTCGGCGACCACGTGGGCATCGAGGGTGAGGTCATCACCTCCCGCAGGGGGGAGCTGTCCATCCTCGCCGACCGCTGGGCGATCACTTCGAAGTGCCTGCGCCCGCTGCCGGAGAAGCACGCCGGGCTCACCGACCCCGAGGCGCGGGTCCGCCAGCGCTACGTCGACCTCATCGTCAACGACGAGGCCAGGAAGCTGGCCTACACCCGTAGCGCCGTGGTGCGGTCCATCCGTGACTTCTGGCACGAGGAGGGCTACCTGGAGGTCGAGACGCCGATGCTCCAGCCGATCCACGGTGGAGCCACGGCCCGGCCTTTCAAGACCCACATCAACGCCTACGACATGGAGCTTTACCTTCGCATCGCGATCGAGCTCTACCTCAAGCGGCTCGTGGTCGGCGGTATCGAGAAGGTCTTCGAGATCAACCGCAACTTCCGCAACGAGGGCGCGGACTCCACGCACAACCCCGAGTTCACGATGCTTGAGGCCTACGGCACGTATCTCGACTACAACGACATGGCCGACCTGACCCAGCGGATGATCCAGAAGGCGGTCGTGGCGGCCCTCGGCCACTCCGTGGTCGTCCACCAGGGGCAGGAGATCGACCTCGGCCTGGCGAAGTGGCCGCGGATCACCCTCTACGGGTCGGTCTCGGAGGCACTGGGCGAGGAGATCACCACCGCGACGCCCCTGGAGTACGTACGCAAGCTCGCGGACGCCCGGGAGATCCACTGGGATGCCAAGTGGGGCCAGGGCAAGCTCGTCCAGGAGATCTTCGAGGCGCTCGTCGAGCACACGCTCATCCAGCCCACGTTCGTCATGGACTACCCGGTGGAGACCTCCCCGCTGACCCGCCAGCACCGTGACAACCCGCTCCTCACCGAGAAGTGGGACCTGATCGGGTTCGGCACCGAGCTCGGCACCGCCTACTCGGAGCTGGTCGACCCGGTCGAGCAGCGCCGCCGCCTCACCGAGCAGTCCCTGCTCGCCGCGGGCGGGGACGCCGAGGCCATGCAGCTTGACGAGGACTTCCTCACCGCACTGGAATATGCGATGCCGCCCACCGGTGGCATGGGGCTCGGCATCGACCGCCTCATCATGGCCTTCACCGGTAAGAACATCCGCGAGACCATCCTGTTCCCGCTGGTCAAGCCGACCGGCTGAGTCTGCGGGCAGGGGGGGGGGCGGGCGCGGGGGGGGGGGGGGCGGCCGGGGGCGGGGGGCGCGGGGGGCGGGCGGGGGGGGGGGGAGGGGGGATTCATGGAGCAGAAAGTAGCCGAAGGTAGT